>NZ_JALBWT010000054.1:0-23368 GCF_023845525.1 Sinobaca sp. H24 | reverse complement strand
CGGCCAGGTGAAAAACTTTTCCGGGGGAATGCTTACCTGGGATGAAGAATTACAGACAGGGATGGAAAACCCGCTCGAAAACATTAATGACCTGTACAAAAATATACAAATTGGTTTAACGAAGGAAGCGTTTTTAGCTTTCTTTAATAAGGGAAAAGATTTAAATGAAGCAAAGGATAAACGAAGGAGGACAACACAATGTGTAAAAAAAGTCTATTTATTTTAATCGTTGCAGGTATTACTGCAGCAGCCACCATTTTCTGCTGAAAAGCGAAAACGCAAGAAGCCAGGTCAGAGGTAATATTGACCGGGGTATGGCAGCAGCAAAAGGTAAAACAAAGCAGGATGAAGACAACTATTTGAACGAAAAAACGGGTCATTCTGATCCAATGATATAGACGACAACAAAATGGTATCTGAAGGGGCAGTAAATTCTGTCCAATATTTTAATAATACGCAGGAATCCGGCGAAGAGCCTGTAAAAAGCACGCACAAAGATTCCAGCAAATAATACAAAAGCTGCCCTTGCAAAAGGGCAGTTTTTTACTATTTTTATAAGGAAAAGAACATTTCCTGCAGGTCGTTCTCTTTTAATCCCATGATGGATCAAGTACAATGATATAGGATTATATAAATCAAAAGGCGGTTATTATGTACATCATAGAGAAAGAAATAATTCATCAGATCCCAATGCTACATATTTATAAAAAATCTTTAGCTGACAGTCCGGCTCCGGTTGTTATGTTCTGGCACGGATTCTCCAGTGCGAAAGACATAACCTGCCGATTGCTTATCAGCTTGCAGAGAAAAATATACGCGTGCTGCTTCCAGAAGCAATGCTTCACGGAGAACGCTCCGAAGATTTGTCAGAAAAAGAACGGATGTCGAAATTCTGGAAGATTGTCGTTCAATCTGTTAGAGACACCGAAACGGTATACAATGAAATAAAAAGAAGAAACTGGCTCCTGGATGACCGCTTATTTGTTGGGGGCACCTCTATGGGTGCAATCTTAACGTTTGGTGCTCTTAAAGTGTACCCGTGGATTAAAGGAGGGATCAGTCTGATGGGTGATCCAGCCTGGACTGCTCTGGCCCGTGCTCAGCTGGAAGGGCTGAAGCGCAATAACCTGTGGGAGGAATCAGAAGAAAAAACACAGGAAATTCTGCAAGGTCTTCATCCATTTGATCTTTCAACAGCTCCTGAAGCGATAGCGGGGCGTCCCTTGTTTTTCTGGCACGGCCAGGAGGATGAGGTAGTGCCTTATCAATCAGCCTATCACTTGTACAAAACGCTCGAACATCAATCAGCCGCCCCAATGGAATATCATCTGGATCCCAAGGCGGGACATAAAGTTCCAAGGCCGGGGATGCTGCAAATGACTTCATGGGTGGCCAAATACATTTAAGCTGCCGCTGTAAGGGAGGAATACTATGATAACAACGCACACGACGTTATCTCAAGAATTGAAAAAGGTGGGCGTCATTATTTTAGGGGCACTGATCATGGCAGTCGGGTTGAACATGTTCTTGATTCCGGCTAACGTCTTTGCCAGTGGCGCTACCGGTATCGCCCAAATATTATCCACATTAATTCCATTATCGACAGGTATGCTCTTATTTATTATAAATATACCTATAGCTGTTCTAGGCTGGATTCGTGTAGGGAAACTTTTTACGTTTTACAGCTTTCTGCATGTTGCCTTAACTACTTTTTTCCTGGAGATTATACCGATCACTGAATTGTCCTCTGATATTTTATTAAATGGAGTATTTGGCGGTGTAATCACAGCCATTGGGGCGGCAATTGCTCTTAAATGGGGTGCTTCTGCCGGTGGACTGGATATTGTGGCACTTGTACTTGCTCAGTCTAGTGAACGGCCGGTAGGTACGTATTTTTTTATGCTGAATGGCGTAATCGTTATAGCAGCGGGCCTGTTGTTTAACTGGGAGAGCGCTCTTTATACTCTCGTTACACTTTATGTAGGATCACGAGTCATTGATGCGATCCATACTCGTCATGTGAAACTCACAGCGTTTATTGTGACGAAAAAGCCGGACCTGCTGCGTGATGCTATTCATCAGAACATTACAAGAGGGATCACTAGGATGCCGGCTAAAGGCGGATTTGACGCTAGTGAAAAAGAAGTGCTTATGATTGTTATCACCCGCTATGAATTATATGCACTGCAGCAGGTTATACAGGAAGTCGATGAGCAGGCATTTACGAACATCGTGAATACAGCCGGTATCTATGGGATATTCCGAAAAGATAAATAAAAACGTTCTGTTTGTATGAAATCAAGCCGATTTTACAAAAGGATGTGAATCTATGCGATGGCTGATAGTGGGAATAGCTGGATTGATGCTTGTTTCAGGCTGTGGTTCAGCTGACCAGGAAGACACAGAAAGCGGGGAATCATCCGTGCGTACAGATAGTTGGGAGCTTTCAGGGGGATTCGATGAAGAAGAATATCTATGGGAATTTGATTTAACCAATACTTCCGGGGACCCTCTGGACCTTGTTTTTAACAGCGGCCAGGAAATAAGTGTTCTTATCCATAAAAATGGAGAGACGGAGCCTGTTTACAATTATGCAGAAGAAAAGCTTTTTACCCAGGCGATTAAAGAAATAACCATAGGTGACGGAAATATTCGTAAATGGGAAGAAGAAGTTGACTTTGATCTGCTGGAGCCCGGAGAATACACATTATCTTTTGAACTGCTCGTTTCTGAAATCAATGGAGAGCCCCCGGAACAGCCTGTAGAACTGGAAGATTCTTTTATTATAGAATAAACGAAGCATCCACCAACACGGTGGATGCTTAAAATATAGGTAAAAGGAGAGAAAGGATACAGATAGAACCCAGTACAATAAAAACCATATTTTCATTTACATAGCTCAAGATAATAGCAGAGGCAGCACCAACTATTCCAAAAAAAAGAGAGTCCTGTACAAACAAAATGCCGGGAAAAATCAAAGCACCCAGTGCAGCAAAGGGTACATTTCGAAGCGCTCCTTCTATCCGAGGCGGCAGCCTTTTTCCATTCAGAACAACAAATGGAAGCATGCGGGGAATATATGTAACAACGGCCATGCCGATAATAATCCAAAAAATAGAACTACTCATGAACGGGATCCTCCTTTCTGTTATAATCTGGTGCCACCCATTCTATAAGAATGGCAGCGGTGGAGGCAGCGGTGATTATCGCCCAGCCTTCGGGTATAAAAGGATAAAGCAAGCTGTGGATAATTGCTGCTGTTCCAGCGAGAAACAGCACCTTTCGGCTTTTTTTAACGGTGGAAGCAAAAGGGCTAAAAACAAAGCATAGATTGCAAAAGAAAGACTTGTCTGCAAAAAAGCAGGCAGCAGATCACCGGCGCTGTGGCCGGCCACGGTAAAAAAGACCCAGCTGGCATAGGCGGTTAAAAATACACTGTATATGTAGCCGCTGCTTATTTTGTCCTTGTTTGTTGAAGTTACTGCAAATACTTCATCTGTAATACCAAAAGCATAACCGGCTTTTATAACCGGGTGATCCGGCTCCGCTTTTTCATGGAGAGATGCGCTCATTAGAAGATGGCGGATGTTTAGTACAAACGTAGTAATAATAATTTCCAGGGCACCCGTGCCCGCACTGATCAAGCCAAGTGCTGTGTACTGGGCCGCCCCGGCGAAGACAAACGAACTCATCATAAACGCTTCCATAAGCGTTAATCCAGTACTCTGGGCCAGAAAGCCAAATGTTACAGCAGCCGGCATATAGCCAAGAGCAATAGTGCCGCCGTGCTTTAAACCGTTCATTTTACCGGACGCCTGATATGAAGAATGCGTATCCATCACAGCCTCCTTGTCGTATTTATAGTAAACTATTTATGTTATAATATATCAACAGAAGGAGAAACACAATGAAAAAAGACATTAACGCAGAAATCGGAAAAAAACTCCGTGAAATCCGTAATCAGAAAGGCTGGAGTCTGCAGATGCTGGCAGAACAAACCAGTGTCAGCAAGCCTATGCTCGGACAGATTGAACGGGGCGAAACAAATCCTACGGTAGGAACACTCTGGAAAATTGCGGACGGGCTAGGCGTCGCATTTACTTCATTTATTGAGGAAGATAAGGAAGCTGCCAATGTTGTCAGGGGAAAAGATATACAGGCACTGGAAAGCAGAGACAGCCGTTTTAAAGTGAAACCTGTTTTTATGAAAGAAAAAAAGCCCCTTTGGAGGCTTATTTGGTAGAAATGGAGATCGGCTGCGATTATCCGTCAAGAGCCCATCAGGAAGGGGTGGAAGAATATGTTTTTGTGCAGGATGGGAGCATCTGTATAGAGGTAGATCAGGAAAAGCATGGGCTTCACGCTCAGGATGCTATCCGCTTTAAGCAGATAAACCGCATCGTTATGTTAACACCGGAAGTACAGAAGCCGTCTTTACGATGGTAATATTATATAAATAACAGGACGGTTGATTAAAAGCGGAAGCCGTACCGTTTGGATACCACATCATAAAAACCTAAAGAGTTATAAAGTGCTTTCGTTGCTTCATTGTTGATCCCGGTTTCAAGCTCGATGCCTTTTAACTCATTGTTTTCGGCCCAATAAATAATTTTAAGAAGCATTTTTTTAGCGATTCCTCTATTTCTGTGATTTTTATCAACAAATAAATCGTTCAGCCAGATGTACTTTCCTCCCTTATCAAGGGAAATAGAGATATTCATAAAGGCTGCACCCAGTATCGCTCCATCTACATCAGCCACGAACAAATGAGCATTGGAGCCTTCTTCGAGTGTTAAATGGATAGAATTAACCAGCAGCTCGTATGCGTTATCAAGGCCGATGGATTCCATTTGGCCCATAAGCAGGTCGGCTACATTCGTAATCATTTCCTCGGAGGCATCTTTGGGAACTTCATATACTATCATGTGCTGGCTCCTTTCTTAAGCGTTTACTTTTTCCTTCATTATTCTACCACAGGAAAATGGTTTTCTCTTCAGAAAAAATAAAAGCAGGAGATTAACCCTGCCTGCCTGTTTGAACAGAAAAATCAGAAAGTCCGAGCTTCTTATTCAAGTAAACGGCGATACCGTCTTCTTCGTTACTTAATGTTACTTCTGCAGCTGCATCTTTTAAGTCAGGTATAGCATTACCCATGGCCACTCCAATACCTGCTTCACTGATCATCTCTAAATCATTGTCCTCATCACCGAATGCGATAACGTTTTCCATCGGAATATTATAGTGGGAGGTTAATTTGCGCAGTCCTTCTGCTTTATTATTGCCGGTGTTAATAATTTCAATCATATGGTGCGGAGCGCCCCAGGAGCGCTGTTCAATAGCCTGGGAATGATTGCCGGATAATAGTTCTTTTAGTTCTTCGGCATGCTTTTCCTTAGGATACACAAGCAGCGAGGTTGGATCCTTCTGCAGAAGAAGACTTAAATCTCCAAAGGCGGCAGGAGTGCCTCCAAGTGCGAATAAATCAATAAACTGTTCATCGTAATCATCGAGAAACACGTCGTCAGCGACTTCAGCCATCATATTATTCACCTGGAAATAACGACAGGTTTCAATAATCTTTCGTGCTGTATCAAGATCGAGTGGTGAATGGTGCGTTGAAAATCCACTGTTTCCCGGATGGTGGACATAGGCTCCGTTAAAATTAACGATTGGACTTTTTAAGCCAAGCTGCTGATAGTACATTTTGCTTGCGCGGTACGGACGTCCGGTGGCTATAGCTACTTCGTGTCCCGCTTTTAAAGCTTCTTTAATAGCAAAGTAGGTTTTTGTAGAAATGGTTTTATCGTCTTTGAGCATCGTGCCATCCAGATCAATTGCAATTAGATATTTCTCATTTGTCATGTTAATCCCATCTTTCTTCTATAAAACTAGTAATTAATTTCCCTGCTTTTCTATGCTAAAATATAATGGTAACGTTTTATTAGGTCGTAGCTGCTGCGCGTCTAAACCACTGTTTTCTATTTTACTTCAGGAACTGCAGAAAGAAAAGAAAGGCGGGATAGAGTTGCAGGATTACTTCTCCATGTTCTCCTTCCGGGCTGTCTGGACACCAGAACTCATTATCATACTTATTTTATTCATTTTTTTATATTACCGGCTTGTTTATTCCAAAGCGCAGACAGAGCACATAGAATCCCTGAAAACAAAAAGACTGGTTTATTTTGGAGGCGCGCTGACTGCTGTATATTTAGGATGGGGAGGACCCCTTTACACTGCCGGCCATTCCATTATGACATTTCATATGGCGCAGATGGTGCTTGTTTATTTTATAGCGGTGCCTTTGTTTATTCTTTCTGTCCCTCCGGAGGTCTGGAAAAGCATTCTCCAGCGTTTTCAAGGACGCCCGGCCCGAATAGCAGCGCACGTTTTTCATCCGGTCACCGCCCTGCTGTTGTTTAATGCGTTATTTTCTATTTATCATCTGCCCGGAGTGTTTGATTATTTAATGCAGGCCCCTATCTATCATGATCTTTATCAGTGGATGCTCTTTGGAGCAGCTTTTCTTATGTGGTGGTATATGCTGGCTCCAGTGCCGACAACAAATCAGCTGTCGGAATTAAAGAGGATCGCCTATATTTTTGGAAATGGGATCCTTATCACCCCGGCCTGTGCGCTGATTATTTTTGCAGGCTCTCCCATGTACGAAACTTATACGAATGCGGCTGTATGGTCCAACGTTATGGCTTACTGCCTTCCTGCCGGAAGTGAACTGCCTGCAGGCCTTTCCGGCACAGCGGGCGGAGGGCTTCAGTTTATGCAGCCTCACACAGATCAGCAGCTGGCCGGCGTTATGATGAAAGTGATGCAGGAATTTGTGTACGTGTCTACAATAGGATTCGTATTTAAACAATGGCTCAGCAGAGAAAAGCAGCAGGACGGGGAACTCTCCATCAGCGATATTCCTGTTCATCCGCAAAAATAATACCATGAAAATACTGGAGTGAAAAGTGTGCGCCGAATAGTAGTAGCTTGTGTATGGTCAGCAGCAGTTTTATTTCTTGGAGGGTGCAGCTTTTTATTTTCCGGGGCAGAACCGGAAAATGGAACCGACTTAACAGAAGCTGACATGATGATAGAAGATTTTGCCTATACCAATCAGAATAATGAAACAGTAACCAAC
The DNA here is from genome assembly GCF_023845525.1 of Sinobaca sp. H24. Lineage (NCBI taxonomy): Bacteria > Bacillati > Bacillota > Bacilli > Caryophanales > Sporolactobacillaceae > Sinobaca > Sinobaca sp. H24. Next base: position 16,227 of record NZ_JALBWT010000054.1, on the reverse strand, counting down.
GAAGATCTGGAAGGAAGCTATTGGATCACGAATATGATTTTTACCAACTGTCCAACAGTCTGTAATTTAATGACACCGAATATGCTGAGCCTGCAGGGGGAACTTGAAGAGGCCGAGGCGGTCATTCCTCTTGTCTCCTTTACTGTTGATCCGTCAAACGACGATCCGGAAACGCTGAAGGCGTATGGAGAAGAATACGGAGCTGATTTGACCAGCTGGCATTTTTTAACGGGATACAGTAATGAAGAAATGCAGGCGCTGGCGGAAGAATCTTTTTTAAGTACGGTACAGAAAGATGAAGAAAATGAGGATATTATCCATCCGACAAGCTTTTATCTGGTTAATCCGGAAGGACAAATTATCCGAAGCTATGACGGGCTTGATAATGACACAGATTTAATTTCAGATGATGTAGAAGCATTAGTGAACGATTAAAGGAGATCCGAGTCTATGAATAAGATAAAAAAGAACCCATTTCTTGCCCTTTTTTTTTCCGCAGTGATTCTGCTGGCTGCGTGTGGAGGGGGAGAGAATATTGTACTGCAGGACCAATCGGGAGAAGACGTCTCTGTTTCCAGCAATGACAGACCAATCGTGTTTTTCCATTTTACAGGCGTTGATTGAGGAGCCTGCCAACAGCAGCTCGTGCAGCTGCAATTACAACAGAGCACCTTTGACGAGCTTGATGCAGACATATATGCATTAAGTACGGATTCACCAGAAAATCATGCCTCTTTCCAAACGTCAGCCGGGCTTTCCTATTCGCTGCTTTCCGATCCGGATATGGAAATTATCGAGAAAGCAGAGATGCAGAATGGCAATACCTCTTTCCGCGGTTTCTCTGTTTTTGATGAGAATGGAGAATTTCTTCACTCTGAACAAAATGATTTGTTTGGCCAGCAGGCACCAGTTATTAGAGAACAAGTAGAAGAAATATTAGAAGAACAATAAAAGAATCCCAGGAGGGGTTCTTTTTTTATACTCTTTTTTTGTATATTTTAATGCATATATGTATAAGCTGATTAAAAACAAATAAGAAACATAACAAGCTAAAAACTCTGTAAAACGCAGAATGTCAAGTGAATCCAATAATCGAAAGGTTAATATAAAAATACAGTTGCATTAATATATATTCACATCTATAATGAAAGATACAAGAAAATGTATAAAGATAAAATGAGGTGCAAATTTATGAAAACTGCTATTATCGGCGCTACCGGCTACGGCGGCATAGAATTGATCCGCCTGCTTTCCAGTCATCCTGACGTAACACAAATAGCTGTCTTTTCTTCTTCTCAACAGGGAGTGAAAATGACAGACAGCTATCCTCATATAAGTGAACGTTTTTTTGAAAGTCTTCAGGATATATCGATAGAGGCTCTGCAGGGATTTGATGTTATATTCCTTTCTACTCCTCCAGGTGTTTCCGCTGAATGGAGCAGCAGACTGTCTGATGCAGCAAAGGTGATCGATCTCTCCGGAGATCTGCGCATAAATGATCCCGCAGCATATGAGAAGTGGTACGGCCGCGGAACCGCCTCGCAGGACGTACTCGATAAAGCGGTCTACGGCTTAAGCGAGTGGAACCGTGAACAAATTAAAAAAGCACAGGTTATTGCCAATCCCGGCTGTTACCCAACGGCTGTCCTGCTGGGTATAATTCCTCTCGTTAAGGCGGGGGCAGTAGATCCGAGTACAATTATTATTGACGCCAAATCAGGAACAACGGGAGCAGGACGCTCAGCGTCGGCTATGACACACTACAGTGAAATGAATGACAATTTAAAAATATACAAAGTAAATGAGCATAAACACATCCCGGAAATTGAGCAGGAGCTGGCCGGCTTTTTAAATAAAGAGGTTACCATTACACTCAGCACTCATCTCGTCCCAATGACTAGAGGGATGATGGCCACAATGTACGCGACTGTACCGGAAGAATTCGACGAAGAAAAAATAAAAGAAATAATGGAATCTACGTATAAGATACTCCGTTCGTACGGATCAGGCCGCATAAGCAAATGCCTTCTACAAGAGAAGTAAATGCGAGTAACTTCTGTGATATTGGCTGGGTATATGATGAAAGAACAAATCGGCTGACTGTCGTTTCGGTTATTGATAATTTAGTTAAAGGAGCATCTGGTCAGGCGGTTCAGAACATGAATATTATGTTCGGGCTGGAAGAGACAGCAGGATTAAACGGCCTGCCGGTCTTTCCATAAGGAGCGAACAGAAAAGGAGAGAAAAAAATGGATACGGCTTCTTCAACAGAAAAAATCGTGAAATTAGACCAGGGGAGTATCGTTTCGCCGAAAGGGTTTAAAGCGGACGGTCTCCACAGCGGCGTAAAGAAAAAGCGCCGGGATCTGGGAGTCATCTACTGTGATACTCCGGCTGCAAGTGCAGGCGTTTATACGCTGAATAAAATACAGGCAGCACCTTTGTATGTAACAAAGGAAAGCATCGCACAAGAAGGCCTGCTGCAGGCTATTATAGTAAACAGTGGAAATGCCAACTCCTGTACGGGGGAAGAAGGCATGCGTGATGCCTATAAAATGAGAGAAGAAGGCGCCCTGGCGCTTGGAATTCCAGAGAACCGCGTAGCTGTTACCTCCACGGGAGTTATAGGGGAAAAGCTCGATATGGAAAAGATTGTTCCTGGTATCCATCAGTTGAAACCGCAGGGAGCATTTTCATCAGCAGATCAATTTAATGAAGCGATTATGACTACAGATATCGTAAAAAAACACAGCTGTTATCAAACAGAAATCGATGGAAAAACCGTAACGTTTGGCGGTGTTGCTAAAGGCTCCGGCATGATCAACCCGAATATGGCAACAATGCTTGGCTTTGTAACGACTGATGCCAATATAGAACCACAGTATCTTCAGCAGGCGCTGTCGGAAGTAACAGACCAGACATTCAACCGTATTACCGTGGACGGAGACACGTCCACTAACGACATGGTAGTCGTTATGGCAAGCGGCCATGCGGATAATCAAACACTGCATCCGGGACACAGCCAGTGGGATACTTTTATAGAAGCCCTCTGTAAAACGAGCGAAGACCTGTCCAAGAAAATCGCACGCGACGGGGAAGGTGCAACTAAATTAATTGAAGTGAATGTCCGTGGAGCGAAAAATGAAGTAGAGGCAGGAAAAGCGGCTAAACAAATTGCTGGATCTGATCTGGTGAAAACAGCTGTATATGGAACGGATGCGAACTGGGGAAGAATTATCGTAGCGCTCGGCTACAGCGAAATTGAATTTAAATCCGGACACAATAGATATTTCATTAGGAAGCATTCAAACACTGAAGAACAGTACACCTATTATGTTTTCGGAAGAAGACGCCAAGCGTTATCTCGAACAGGATACAGTACAGATATTTGTAGATCTGCACGTAGGAAACGCTGCTGGAAAGCATGGGGATGCGATCTGACTTATGAATATGTAAGGATTAATGCAGGATACCGGACGTAAAGGAGAGAGCCATGAGAGAAATAGTGATCGTAAAATGCGGCGGCTCTACAGCAGAAGATTTGACACCCGCTTTTTTGATTCCTTAAAAACGATGAAGGAAAGCGGACTCCATCCTATTATCGTTCACGGCGGAGGCCCGGCTATTAATTCTATGCTGGAAAAGCTGGATATTCAGTCGGAATTTGTGGATGGTCTCCGGAAAACAACAGAACCGGTTTTGGATACCGCAGAAATGATACTGTCTGGAAAAATGAATAAATATTTAGTGTCTAAAATCAAAAAACAGGTATAAAAGCTGTTGGGCTTTCAGGTGTCGATGGTGAACTGCTGCTGGCCGATTGCATAAATGAAGAAAAGCTGGGTCTTGTAGGAGAGATAAAGAAAGTAGAAACATCACTTCTGGATGTAGTAATGGATTGGGGAGCCATTCCAGTCATTGCCCCCAATTGCAGCAGACGGCAATGGAGGACGGCTGAACGTAAATGCTGACAGCGCCGCATCTTCCATAGCAACGGCTGTGAATGCATCGCAGCTGCTGTTTATTACAGATGTAAACGGTATTTACGTTAATAACGAAATAATCCGGGAAATGAATGAAGAAAAAATAGAGGAATTAATCCAGAGCGGTGTGATCTACGGCGGAATGGTTCCGAAAGTGAAAGCAGCGCTGTCAAGCTTAAAAGGAAATATAAAAGAAGTCGTTATTGCCGGTGCCTGTGGAGAACGAACCACATCCGAAGGATTTATTGACGGCACAACGATCGTAAAAACCAGCTGAACAGCTGACTAGAGGAGGCTTACTATGAACCCGCAGCAGACAAAGCAGATGAACGAAGAAAGTACCTTTTCCCTACGTATAAAAAGTGGGAGCTTACATTTGAGTCAGCGGAAGGAACCTATATAAAAGCGTCCAATGGGAAGACATATTTGGACTGTATGGCAGGAATCGGTGTGGTTAACCTGGGGCAACAGTCATCCTTGTTTTAAAAAGCGTTGAAGAGCAGCTTCACAAAGGATGGCACGGGTCTAATTTTTTTCAATATGAAGGTCAGGAAAAAACAGCACAGCTTCTGACAGAACAATCATCCGGGGATATTGTGTTTTTTGCAAACAGCGGTACAGAAGCCAATGAAGCAGCTATTAAGTTGTCCAGAAAATATACCGGACGTACGAAAATCATCAGCTTTGTCCAGTCTTTTCACGGCCGAACGTTAGGAAGTATGGCAGCAACCGGTCAGAGAGCATTCATCAAGGTTTCGGACCTATGCTCCAGGGATTTGAATACCTGCCGTACAACGATGTGAATGAACTGGAGAGTGCCATCGATGAAGATACGGCAGCCGTTATGGTAGAGCCAATACAAGGAGAAGGAGGGGTTGTCCCCGCTTCTTCAGAATTTCTGCAGGCGGTAGAGTCACTTTGCAAAAAGAACGGGGCATTATTTGTAGTAGATGAAGTCCAGACGGGTATTGGCAGAACGGGTGCTTTTTTCGCATACGAGCATGCAGGCGTTTCTCCAGATATCATAGTAGCTGCTAAAGGACTGGGGAACGGTTTTCCGGTAGGAGCTATTATCGGAAAGAAATATTTGGAATCTGCTTTTGGCCCTGGTACGCATGGAACAACGTTGGAGGAAATCCATTAGCGATGGCTGCAGCCCAAGCTACGCTGGAAACAGTACTGTCAGAAGATATTGCCGGGCAGGCAGCAGAAAAAGGCGCCTTCCTGATGGCGGAGCTGGAAAAGAAAATCGGCCGCTTCGACAAAGTAAAAGACATTCGCGGAAAAGGACTGATGGTTGGAGTAGAGCTTCATGAACCAACAGCCGAGTATATAATGAGTATTCAAAAACAGGGAGTTCTTATGATAGGAGCAGGGCCCAACGTTATCAGGCTGCTTCCGCCGCTTACGATAACCAAAGAAGAATTACAGCATGCGGTAAATACGATCGCATCCGTATTAAATAACTAAAAGAAAAAAGGAGGATGGAGAGCATGCAGGGACACATTACGCTGGAGAACGGCGAAATATTTGAAGGAGAACTGCCGGAGGAATTCAGCGGCAGAACGTATGGAGAAATTGTCTTTTTTACAGGAATGACCGGATACCAGGAGGTGCTTACAGATCCTTCCTTTTATGGACAAATTGTTGTATTTACGTATCCATTGATCGGAAACTACGGCATTAATATAACAGATAATGAAAGTATCCACCCTCAGCCTGCCGGAATTGTGGTAAGCACTGCTTCTCAAGAAGCGACCCATTACGAATCAGAAATGACATTTTCTGAGGCCGCAGCAAAAGCAGGCATTCCTGTGATGAGCGGAGTGGACACGAGAGCGCTGGTGCAGAGCATCCGTGAAAAAGGGGATATGGGAGCTGTATTGTCAGAAACCCGGTAAAGATTCAGGAAATGACCTATGAGCCTCTTGGAGAGAAGATGGTTATGGATGACGTATCGGTCACGCAGCCGGAATCTTTCGGAGAAGGAAACTATCATGTTGTAATAATAGATTTCGGTTATAAGCGTTCGATGCTGAAACGTTTGATTGAAAGAGGCTGCCGGTAACGGTCGTTCCTTTTGATACCACAGCCGATGAAATAAAAGATCTGGCGCCGGATGGTCTGCTGTTTTCCAATGGACCGGGTAATCCAAAGCAGATGGCAGAATATCTTCCTCATTACAAAGCGCTGGCCGTAACGTATCCAACGCTTGGCATTTGTCTTGGCCATCAGCTGATAGCACTAGCGTTCGGATCAGACACAGAGAAACTCCGCTTCGGTCATCGGGGGGCAAATCAGCCTGTGCAGGATATGGATTCGAAAAAAGTTTTTATGACATCGCAGAATCACAGCTATGTGGTAAAGGAAACACAATTGACACGAATGAATTCATTGTAAAATACAAAAATATTAATGACGGGTCTATCGAAGGGCTCTCTCATAAATCGCATACTATCATTACCGCACAGTTTCATCCGGAAGCCCACCCGGGTCCGGCAGACAGTGAAGAAATTTTTGATGCATTTGTGGAAGTCCTTCAGACTAAAGGGAGCGAGAAATCCTATGCCTAAGCAGAAGAACATCAAGAAGGTTATAGTGATCGGATCAGGTCCGATCATTATCGGCCAAGCAGCAGAATTTGATTATTCAGGTACTCAGGCCTGTCTTGCCTTAAAAGAAGAAGGTATCGAAGTTATTTTAATTAACAACAATCCAGCCACTGTCATGACAGACGACTTCTGTGCCGATAAAGTATACTTTGAACCATTAACTGTAGAGTCAGTTGAACGAATTATTCAAAAGGAAAAGCCGGACGGATTTCTTGCAACTCTTGGAGGACAGACTGGTCTTAACCTTGCTCTTGCACTGGACGAGCAGTCTATATTGGAAAAATATGATGTAAAAATGCTTGGTACATCGGTTGCTTCGATTAAGCAGGGGAGGATAGAGAGGAATTCCGTTCTCTAATGCATGAACTGGACGAGCCCGTGCCGGAAAGCACGATTTTTCTACCGTACAGGAAGCTTTGGACTTTGCTGAAGAGATCGGCTATCCGATCATCGTACGCCCTGCCTATACGCTCGGCGGCGGGGGCGGCGGAATTGCTTCGGATAAAGAAGAACTCGCCTATATTGCTTCAGGCGGACTGGAAGCAAGTCCAATACATCAATGTCTGGTGGAAAAAAGTATCGCCGGTTTCAAAGAAGTGGAATACGAAGTAATGCGGGATGCCAATGATACATGTATCACTGTGTGTAATATGGAAAACATAGATCCGGTAGGCGTCCACACAGGCGATTCAATCGTTGTAGCACCTTCCCAGACGCTGACAGATGTAGAATATCAAATGCTAAGAGCGTCCTCACTGAAAGTTATTCGGGCGCTTGGCATTGTCGGAGGCTGCAACATCCAGTTTGCACTGGATCCAGACAGCAAACAGTACTACCTGATTGAAGTAAATCCGCGGGTAAGCCGCTCTTCAGCACTTGCTTCTAAGGCTACAGGTTATCCCATTGCGAGAATGGCGGCTAAAATCAGCGTCGGCTATCACCTGCATGAACTGATTAATCCTGTAACAGGGCACACGTATGCGAGCTTTGAACCTGCTTTAGACTACGTAGTAGTGAAATTTCCGCGCTGGCCGTTTGATAAATTTTCCTATGCCGACCGCAGTCTGGAACGCAGATGAAAGCAACAGGAGAAGTGATGGCCATTGAACGAAATCTCGAGGCAGGCCTCCAGAAAGCAGTACGTTCTCTTGAGATCAAACTGGACGGGCTATCTATGCCATCGTTACAAGATCTTGACACAGAAACGTTATATACGAAATTGGATGAACAGACAGATGAACGTTTCTTTATTATTATGGAACTGCTTCGTCATGGAGAAACCATCGACTTGATTCACAGCAAAACGAATATTGATTTATTTTTCCTGCGCTCATTTAATCAGCTGATTAATCTGGAAACAGAGATAAAGCAGAGCGATTGGCAGAATATCGATAAAAAGGAAGAGCTGCTGTCTTTTTAAGAAAAAAGGATTTACCGACAGCTGGATGAGCCGCCAATGGAACTGCGAACCGCTCGACATTTATGAGCAGCGCAAAAGCTGGGGCGTGCTGCCGACTTATCATATGGTAGATACATGTGCTGCAGAATTCACAGCAGAAACACCATACTACTACTCGAGCTGGTACACCCGCAGTGACAGACAGTCCGAGAAGAAAGACAATAAAGTGATCATTCTGGATTCCGGGCCGATCCGTATCGGACAAGGTATCGAATTTGACTATTGTTCGGTTCATGGTGCACGGGCTCTGAAAGAAGCCGGTTATGAAGCAGTAATCATCAATAATAATCCTGAAACGGTAAGCACCGATTTTGAGATGGCGGATCATCTGTATTTTGAACCTATTTCGCTGGAAGATGTGCTGCATGTAGCGGCGGAGGAACAGACAGATAAGATTATTGTACAGCTCGGAGGGCAGACGGGAATCTCGTTGACCGAGGAGCTGGAAAAAGCCGGTATGACTATTCTTGGTACGTCCTTTGACACAATTGACAAGCTGGAAGACAGAGGCCGGTTTTATGAGCTGATGCAGGAAGCGGACGTACCTCATATACCGGGTGTGACAGGGGAGAACAAAGAAGACGTGATGGAAAAAGCAGCATCCATCGGTTTTCCCGTGCTTCTGCGCCCATCTTATGTAATTGGCGGCCAGGGTATGACGATCCTTACCAAAGCGGAGGAATTGCACGATTATTTAAATGAAGAAGCCCAGACGATTGAATATCCTATTCTTATTGACTCTTACCTGCCAGGTACAGAGCTGGAAGTAGACGTTTTAACAGATGGGGAAGATATATACATTCCGGGGATATTCGAACACGTGGAGGAAGCTGGTATTCACTCCGGAGATTCCATGGCAGTAACGCCTCCTTTTACAATCAGCGGGGAAGTGAAGCAATTAGTCATAGAGCATGCGCAGAAAATTGCCCGTTCTATTGATTTTAAAGGAATTTTTAACATTCAGTTTGTGTATGACAAAAATACACTCTATGTGATTGAGATTAATCCGCGGCCTCCAGAACCGTTCCTGTTTTTTCAAAAGTGACAGGGGTAAGAATGATCGATGGTGCTGTCCATCTGCTTCTTGGAAATCCGCTGAAAGAGTGGACTGCAGGAAAAACTGGACTTGAAAAAGAAACATCTTATTATACGGTGAAGGCTCCTGTGTTTTCGAATGACAAGCTTCCCGGTCTTGATCCAATTTTGGAAGCGGACATGAAGTCCACGGGCGAATTAATCAGCATTGCTCCAACGGTAAAAGAAGCCTGCAACAAAGCGTTTGCATGGTCGGAAAGCCAGATTCCGCTTTTATTTAAGCAAAAAGGCAGTGTGTACTGTGATATTGAAGACAGTCAGCTGCCGGCATGCATCGCCTCTTTAGAGAAGTTAAAAACAAAAGGCTACAGCCTCGTATTTGAAGAAGAGGCTTCGTCTTTTCATAACTGGGTTCTGGAAGAAGACGCAGTCGCCTATATCAGCCTGCCGAAAATCGGCTTTAAAAATGGAAAAGATAAACGTCGTGAAGCACTGAAACAAAGAAAAACAATCGTTACGAATGCGAGAACCCTTGAGATTATGGTAGAAGCGATGGGGCATGCTGCCCAGGAACCATTGTCTATTCAGGAACTGCTTGCAGAAGAGACAAAAGCTGATTGGAAAAGAGGTGTTGTAAAATGAATACAGAGACCGCAGCTTCTATAGCTGCCACATTAAAAAATAAAGATCTTCTTACGCTTTTTGATTTTTCTACAGAGGAAATAAAATACCTTCTGACAAGAGCCGAGACGATGAAAGCCGAACAAAAAGAAGGAAAGCTGTCAACGGCATTGGCAGGCAGATCCCTTGGTATGATTTTTGAGAATGCATCGACACGAACACGGGTATCCTTTGAAGTAGGAATGACCCAGCTGGCGGACATGCATTATTTTTAAGCCCCAGAGATCTGCAAATCGGCGCGGTGAATCCCTTCGCGATACAGCAAAAGTGTTGTCGCGGTATGTAGATGCTATTATGATACGTACTAATTCCCATGAAAAAGTGGAAGAACTGGCAGAATATGCGGATATTCCTATTATTAATGCGCTTACCGATCTGTATCACCCCTGCCAGGCGTTAGCAGATCTGTTGACGGTAAAAGAGCACAAAGGCAGCTGGGAAGGTCTGAAAGCTTGTTTCATAGGGGATGGGAATAACGTAGCCCACTCCTGGATCATCGCCTGCACGAAACTCGGAATGGATGCTTCACTGGCTGTTCCGAAGGGATATGAGCCCGATGCCGAAGTATGGCAGAAGATCGAGGAGCTCGCCTTAGAAAAGGGTACGACAGTCACCTGCACAAATGATCCGGTAGAGGCCGCCTCTAAAGCAGACGTGGTGTATACCGACGTGTGGACGAGTATGGGCAGCGAAGCGGAGCAGGATAAACGTTTAAATGATTTTGAAGGATTTCAAATAAATGAAGAGTTGATGAGTCATGCTGCCAGTGACTACATCTTTTTACACTGTCTTCCGGCACACCGTGGAGAAGAAGTGTCGGCAGAAGTCATTGATGGTCCTCATTCTGTTATCTATGATGAAGCTGAAAATCGTCTTCATGCGCAAAAAGCAGTATTGGAAGCTGTTATTAGATAAATTCCTGCAAAAAGAGCGCCATTTTTTAATGGTGCTCTTTTTATTTCGTTTTACGGCAGTTGATAAAGCAGTGATTGAAAATGGTGCTTTGCTTTCCGAACGGGATTCGCTAAAATGGAAGAGTACAGGATGAAGAGTCCGATACAGAAGCAGGTGAAACAATGGTTGTACGAAAGATTATTACAGGAGCTTTTCTTTTCTGTGCGGTCACTTTTGGAACCTTTATTCTTTTTGACCTGGTGTTAGGAATGAATGAAGGTCTTTCCGTTATACTGGCCATTGCCCTGGGCCTTAGTACAGAATTTCTTTACAGAAAATACGCAGTAACTACATTAGGAGGAATAGTATGGATCAGGAATTGAATATGCGTTTTATGGAAGTAGCAATGAGACATGTACAGGAAGGTCAGTTTTCTGAACAATAAGGGAATTGAGCTGGATATGCATGATTTGCAGCCTGCTCTTGAAATGCTGATGCAGGTAATGAGCGAAGCATATGAAATGGGATACGAGGATGCTAAGGAAAATAAATAGATAGAACCTCCCTTAAAAATAGACAGAAATTGAAAAATGAATTAAAATTAGAACCAGGTACTATAATTAAGTATAACCTGCAGGTATTCATATGAAAGCCTGCTGAGGAGAGATAATATATGAGTAATGCTGGAATTTTAGGAATTGGGAGCTACACCGAAGGTCGGGAAGTAACAAACTTTGATTTTGAAAAAACGCTGGATACAAGTGATGAATGGATTCGTACAAGAACAGGCATTGAAAGCAGAATTTTTGCTCCGGACGATGTTGATACGTCGGATATGGCTTATCATTCAGCGAAAGAAGCAATGGATGACGCCGGCCTGACCGGAGAAGATATTGACCTTATTCTTGTAGCAACGGTGACGCCGGATTATCCATTTCCTTCAGTTTCAGCGTTGATCCAGACAAGGCTTGGCGCGGTTAACGCGGCGGCGATGGATATTAGTGCTGCCTGCGCCGGCTTTATATACGGGATGTCTGTTGCTGAGCAGTATATCAAAACAGAAACCTACAAGCATATTCTTGTAGTCGGAGTGGAGAAGCTGACCAAAATCACTGATATGACCGACCGCAATACTGCTGTCCTATTTGGAGATGGTGCAGGAGCTGTAGTTATGGGCCCTGTAGCTGATGATAAAGGAATACTTGCTATTGAACTTGGAGCGGACGGAGCCGGGGCGATGCACATACGCCAGGATCCCCAGATGATTATGAATGGCCGGGAAGTATTCAAGTTCGCGGTGCGCCAGATGGGAGAATCTTCTCTGAGCGTTTTAAAGAAAGCAGGTCTTACAAAAGACGATGTTGACTTCCTCGTGCCTCACCAGGCCAATATTCGTATTATGGAAGCTGCCAGAGAGCGCCTGGAGCTGCCAAAAGAAAAGATGGCGGTAACCGTGAATAAATATGGCAATACCTCTTCCTCTTCTATACCGATAGCGATGGTTGAAGAATTGAAGAATGGAAAAATTAAGGACGGGGATGTTGTTGTCCTTGTCGGTTTCGGATCAGGACTGGTCTGGGGCGCAGCAGCTATACGCTGGGGTAAATAAAAGGAAGAAAAAAAGTGTAAAGGGGAGATGAACATGAGCGGCGAACACCGGGTAGTAGTCACGGGAATGGGAACGGTTAATCCACTGGGTAATGATGTGGAAACAGCGTGGAATAACGTTGTTAATGGAGTTTCCGGTATTGGAGAGCTTACACGTGTAGATAAAGATGAATTTCCTATGAAAACAGCTGCGGAAGTGCAGAATTTTGATATGGAAGCGTATGTGGAGAAAAAAGAAAGTCGTAAAATGGACCGCTTTACTCAATTTGCAGTAGCCTCCGCGAAAATGGCTCTGCAGGATGCGAACTATGAAATTACGGAAGAGAATGCCCCACGTATCGGTGTCTGGATAGGTTCTGGCATCGGCGGCATGGAAACGTATGAGCAGCAGTTTCTGAACTTCCAAAAAAAAGGATATAAGCGGGTTAGTCCTTTCTTCGTGCCGATGATGATTCCAGACATGGCAGCAGGTCAGGTTTCTATATTCACAGGTGCCAAAGGGCTCAATTCCTGTACGGTGACAGCATGTGCCTCTGGAACAAATTCTATCGGTGATGCATTTAAAGTAATACAACGTGGAGATGCGGATGCCATGATCACCGGCGGAGCGGAAGCACCGATCACTAATATGGCAGTAGCAGGATTCTGCTCCGCAAAAGCAATTTCTACTAATGAAGATCCGGCACGTGCATCTCGTCCATTTGATAAAAATCGTAACGGATTTGTAATGGGAGAAGGCGCAGGCATTTTAATATTGGAATCCCTGGAGTCGGCTCAAAAGCGGAATGCTACTATCTATGGAGAAATTGTCGGCTACGCGGGTACGGGAGATGCGTATCATTTAACCGCTCCTGCTCCGGAAGGAGAGGGCGCAGTTCGTGCAATGACCCAGGCAATTGAAGACGCCGGCCTCGTGCCGAAGGATATCGCTTATGTGAACGCCCACGGAACGAGTACAGCCTATAACGATAAGTTTGAAACACAGGCTCTCAAAACCGTATTCAGCGACCACGCCTATGATATGCTTGTCAGTTCTACTAAATCAATGACGGGCCACCTGCTTGGGGCTGCTGGAGGAATCGAAGCCATTTTCTCCTTAAAAGCGATGCAGACCAACACGGCCCCGCCAACTATTAATTATGAAGAACCAGATCCGGACTGTGATCTTAACTATGTTCCAAATAAAGCCCAGGAAACAGAAATAAATGCAGTGCTCAGCAATTCACTCGGTTTTGGCGGACACAATGCCACAATCGTGTTTAAAAAGTTTGCAGAATAACACCGAAAAAAGGAAAGCCTGAGAGGGCTTTCCTTTTTTATAGCTGCAGACGGCCGGTAACAAATTGCAGGGCTTCCTCTTTTGTCTTCATTTCTCCATTAAGAGCGGCTTTTTCCACCTCAAATAAATAATAGCGGAAATCCCGGGAAGGCTTCAATCCGGCTTCGATCAAATCAGACCCGCGCAGAAGGGGAAGGCTGTTCTGCCTGGTGGAGACATAGGCCTGCAGGGCGTCACTGAGGATGTGGTCGGCGCGCGCATATTTGAAATAAGCGGTGACTGCCTCAAGGTCTTCGCTCCGGCAGGAATACAAGGCATGATGAATCGTTCCGGGACGCTGCATATAAAAAGATCTTGGCAGCGTCGACAAATAAATAAAAGATTCTAAAAAACGTTTCTGTTCTTTGGATACAGCTAAAAATCGAGCTTTTGCAAGCAGATCTGATTTCTCCATGTACAGGCAGAGCAGATAATGAAACCACGATTCCCGGTAATAGGGAACAGCCCAATGTTCCAGCATCTTTTTTGCAGCGGTTCCCCAATATGCATAAGGAAGAAAATCGTCCAGGGCATCTAATACAAAAAGACGTTCCAGACTGAAGTAAGGATCTGTTTCCTTAAAAAAAGCTTCATTTCGTTAATCGTTCTGCTGTTGGAGAGCGTTTTAATGGAGCTTCCCGCTTCTTTTACAAGATGTTCGGCGCGGGCATCCATTTGAAAAGAAAGCCGGTATTCAAAGCGCAGGGCGCGAAGAATACGTGTAGGGTCTTCTACATAGCTGAGGTTATGAAGCACCCGAAGTGTTTTTTCTTTAATATCATCCCAGCCATTAAAGAAATCTAGAAGATCACCAAATGTGGCGGGACAGATAGAAGCCGCCATTGCGTTAATAGTAAAATCTCTGCGGTATAAATCTTCTTTAATATTGGAATGGCGCACGGTAGGAAGAGAAGCCGGGCGTTCGTAATATTCCGTTCTGGCGCTTGAGAAATCCACTTTAATCTGCTCGGGAAGGGTAACGGTGGCCGTACCGAACGATTCATGAACATGAACCATACCATTTTTTGCTTCAGCATAGGCGGAGGCGAAAGAAGGCGCATCACCTTCAATAATAATGTCCATGTCTTCACTGGGTCGTTCCATAATTAAATCCCGAATCATTCCTCCGGTAATATAAGCACGAAGCCCCTGCTTTTCTGCTTTTAAACCGATTTCTTCCAACAAGTAAGCGATCGTCGGTTGTAAATACTGCTTAATGTAGGTGGTAATATTTTTCTTTTTCTGTACAGCATAGGCCGTATCCTGCTGCATCCAGTCAATCATATCAGTTCTTGAAATAATCCCGGTAATCGTACCCGAAGATCCGAATACCGGGACCCTGCCTATATTGTGCTCAATCATAAGTTTTTGAACGTATTCTATAGAATCTGTTTCCGCAGCGAAATAAGGATTAGAGCTCATGTATCCTTTAACAGGGGCATGAGCCAATCTATGCTGCATCGCTTTATCAAGATCTCTTCTGGAAATAATACCTTCGAGCTCGTCTTTTTCATTAACGACGGGAAATCCATTATGACCGAACCGCAGCATTAAGTTATAGGCTTCTTCCACGCTCGTATCGGATGTAACGGTCTTAACAGGGTGTGTCATGATCGAACGGGCAGAAGCACTGGGCTCCATACATTCCGGTATAACACGGCACAGCTGGTCATAAATAGCTTCGGGTTCTCCGTGAACGGATAGGCCGGCTGCCCCAAGGTGGCCGCTGCCGCCAAACGGCTTGACGAGCGAAAGGATGGAAAAACGCCGGGTGCGGGAACGTCCAACGATAAACGATTTGTTTTTTGTATGCACGAGTGTGATTACGGCATCTGTATTTATCATTTCCAGCAGTTTTTCCGTAACGGTATTAAGCTGTCCTTCCAGCTGACGGACAGTAATGCGGCAGATAGTAATACGAACACCGTTATGCTCCAGCGTTTCCTGCTGGGATAACAGCTGATGAAAGAGCTTTTGTTGTTTTTTGTTTAACGTTTCTTCATTGAACTGGCGGATAATCTCGAGATTCATGCCGTAGTCCATTAAATACAATACCGCCTGCATGTCTTTTTTGGACGTATGGGAAAACATAAAAGAGCCGGTATCCGCATAAATGCCGAGGCCGAACAAAGTTGCTTCTTCACTGGTAATGTCGAGCTGTTTTTCTTTTATGCGATTAACGAGGATAGAAGTGGCTGACCCCGTTGGTTCCATTATATATTGATAATTTTTCTGCTTTTTTTTAGGAGGAGGGTGATGATCATAAATAATAACAGAAGCCTGTTCTGATAGCATTGCCGTCTCCTCAGCAGAATGGGTGTCTGTTAAAATGCATGTCGTTACATTTCGCCAGTCGACATCGGATCGCTTAATAAAAGAAAAGTGGTCCCGGTATATAGCCAGATAATGACGCACATTTTCCTGAATATCGTCATGGAGAATAACGAGAGCATTTGGATGAAGTTTTTTTGCGGCAACGGAAGAAGCAAGAGCGTCAAAATCGCTTTTATTATGAGTTAAGATTACCTCCATTAGATCAGATCCACTCCTACTTTTTTGTGCCTTTAATATCCATTAATGATTTATGAAGCTCAAGCAGGCCCAGGGAAAGAATGGATTCTGCTGAGTTTTTTTCCG
>NZ_JALBWT010000053.1:0-26085 GCF_023845525.1 Sinobaca sp. H24 | reverse complement strand
CCGTCAAGTAGGTGTACCAACTATGGTTGTTTTCTTAAACAAAGTAGATATGGTAGACGACGAAGAGCTTCTTGAGCTTGTTGAGATGGAAGTCCGCGATCTTCTTACAGAGTATGACTTCCCAGGTGATGATATTCCAATCATCAGCGGTTCTGCTCTTAAAGCACTTGAAGGAGTAGAAGAGTACGAAAACAAAATCATCGAGCTTATGCAAGCTGTAGATGATTATATCCCAACTCCAGAACGTGACAAAGACAAGCCATTCATGATGCCTGTTGAGGACGTATTCTCTATCACTGGACGTGGAACAGTTGCAACTGGCCGTGTTGAGCGTGGAGTTCTTAACGTAGGGGACGAAGTTGAAATCATCGGTATCGATGAGACAGCTAGAAAAACAACAGTAACTGGTGTTGAAATGTTCCGTAAGCTTCTTGACTATGCAGAAGCAGGCGACAACATTGGCGCACTTCTTCGTGGTGTAAGCCGCGACGATATCAAGCGTGGACAAGTACTTGCTAAGCCCGGTACAATTACTCCACACACAAACTTCAAAGCTGAAGTTTATGTTCTATCTAAAGAAGAAGGTGGACGTCACACTCCATTCTTCACTAACTATCGTCCACAGTTCTATTTCCGTACTACGGACGTTACTGGTATGCTACCTTCCAGAAGGCGTAGAAATGGTTATGCCTGGCGATAACGTTGAAATGACTGTAGAGCTTATTTCTCCAATCGCTATTGAAGAAGGTACAAAGTTCTCTATCGCGAGGG
The DNA here is from genome assembly GCF_023845525.1 of Sinobaca sp. H24. NCBI lineage: Bacteria > Bacillati > Bacillota > Bacilli > Caryophanales > Sporolactobacillaceae > Sinobaca > Sinobaca sp. H24. The sequence continues at coordinate 25,314 of NZ_JALBWT010000053.1, read as the reverse complement.
TGGACGTACTGTTGGTGCCGGTGTTGTAGCAACAATCAAAAGTAATATTCTATGAACTTCCCAGCTGTCAGCTGGGAGTTTTTTTTTAATGCTTTTCAAGATCATGCATATTTTTGAAAAAAAACGGGAAGAGAAAGAGGTACTAAAAAAAGGAGTGAAGCATAATGGAAGAAAAAGTGTTTATTAGTCCTGGTAAATATGTGCAGGGAATGAACGTATTAGATAAAGCCGGCAGTTATATTAAAGAAATGGGAAAAAAGGCAATCATTCTTGCTGACGATTTTGTTTGGGATCTTACAGGAGAGCGAATAACGTCCAGCCTGGAAAAGGAAGAAGTAGGGTCTTTTTACTTTAAATTTAATGGAGAAGCCTCGACAAAAGAAATTGAACGAATAGCTGAAAAAGCGAAAGAAGAACAGGCGGACATGGTAATAGGTGTCGGCGGCGGTAAAACGCTTGATACAGCAAAAGGAGTAAGAGAGATTTTGGATAATGCGGCGTGTGTGATTATTCCTACAACGGCTTCTACGGATGCGCCAACAAGTGCTCTATCGGTTATTTATTCCGACGAAGGGGTATTTGAATCTTATCGATTTTATTCAAAAAACCCTGACTTAATCCTAATGGATTCTAAAGTCATTGCGGAAGCCCCGCCTCGTTTTCTTGCATCAGGTATTGCTGATGCAATGGCTACATGGGTGGAAGCAAAAGCTGCCATTCGTTCCAATTCAAAAGCGATGTCCGGCGGCTTAACGACAATAGCCGGCGCTGCTATTGCGGAAAAGTGTGAAGAAACGCTGTTTGAATACGGAGAGCTTGCATATGAGTCCAATAAACGCCAGGTGGTATCTTACGCCTTGGAACAGATTGTAGAAGCGAACACCCTCTTAAGCGGACTAGGATTCGAGAGCGGCGGCCTGGCTCTGGCTCATGCTATTCATAATGGGTTTACCGTATTGAGCGGTGACATTCACCATATGACACATGGCGAAAAAGTAGCATTTGGCACATTGAGTCAGCTCGTGTTGGAGAATCGTCCGAAGCAGGAGATAGAGAAGTATATTTCCTTTTACTCTGTTTTAGGACTGCCGGTAACGCTGGCAGACCTTCACTTGGACAAAGCATCTGATGAGGATTTGCTTAAAGTGGCCGAGACAGCTTTAACAGAAGGAGAGAGCAGTCACAACTTTCCTGGTGCATTAACAGCATCTCAAGTAGTAGATGCAATGAAAGCGGCGGATCAGTACGCTTCTGTTTATAAAAAAGAAGCTTAATCATAATGCAACAGCAGAGGGCGCTTGCCTTCTGCTGTTTTTTTAATACATTTATTTTCATATTTCTTCTATAGTAAAGGTGCAGTGCAGCAAATAAATTTTTATCAAAAAACCCTTGCAATAAGTGGAGCAAGTCCTTATAATAGATAAAGTGTGACCGCGGCCTGTAGAGAATGCAATTTGTATTCTTATGCGGCGGTTAAGGCGATGATGTGAAAGGTTACCGACACGCCAGGCCCCTTTGCCATGGCTGGCAGTTGGAAAATTTTCATGGAGTATGTCTGTACAAATTCGGGCGAAAAGGAGGGCTCAGCATGGCAAAAGAAAAGATTCGTATTCGTTTAAAAGCTTATGACCACCGTGTTTTAGATCAATCAGCAGAGAAAATCGTTGATACAGCGAAAAGATCAGGTGCAGGAATTTCCGGACCTATCCCGCTTCCTACTGAAAAATCTGTCTATACAGTACTTCGTGCAACGCACAAGTATAAAGACGCACGTGAGCAGTTTGAAATGCGCACACATAAGCGTTTAATTGATATTGTAAGTCCAACACCACAGACGGTAGATGCGCTTATGCGTCTTGATTTACCATCCGGTGTCGACATTGAAATCAAATTATAATCAAAAATAAAAATATAAACTAATATAGGAGGTGTGACTGATGGCCAAAGGAATCTTGGGAAGAAAAGTAGGAATGACTCAATTGTTCAGTGAAAATGGAGAACTTGTACCGGTCACAGTTATCGAAGCAGCGCCGAACGTAGTGCTTCAAACAAAAACATCTGAATCGGATGGTTATGAAGCAGTTCAGCTAGGCTTTTTTGACAAAAAAGAATCACGCTCTAACAAACCGGAAAAAGGGAATGCCGCTAAAGCTGATACAAAGCCCAAGCGCTACGTTAAAGAGATCCTTGATGTTACATTAGAGGATTACACTGGTCAGGAAGTCAAAGTTGACTCGTTCGCTGACGGAGATATCGTAGACGTGACAGGAACTTCAAAAGGTAAAGGATTCCAGGGTGCTATCAAGCGCCATAACCAATCCCGCGGACCTATGTCCCACGGTTCTCGTTATCACCGTCGTCCAGGTTCAATGGGTCCAACTGACCCGAACCACGTATTGAAAGGTAAAAAGCTTCCAGGACGTATGGGTGGCAAAAAAGTTACCGTTCAAAACCTTGAAATCGTAAAAGTGGATGCAGAACGCAACTTAATCCTCGTGAAGGGCAATGTGCCTGGACCAAACAAAAATCTTGTTACCATCAAATCTGCTGTTAAAGCAGCGAAATAATAAGTCACCAAGGAAGGAGGCCCTACTATGCCTAAAGTAGACGTATTGAATCAATCCGGATCTAAAGTCGGAGATGTAGAACTAGCCGAAGGGATTTTCGGTATTGAACCAAACCAGCATGTTCTTCATGAAGCAGTTGTGATGCAGCAAGCATCTATGCGCCAGGGAACACATGCTGTAAAGAACCGCTCTGACAGACGAGGCGGCGGTCGTAAGCCGTGGCGTCAAAAAGGAACAGGACGCGCACGTCAAGGTACTATCCGTGCACCACAATGGGTAGGCGGCGGTGTCGTTTTTGGACCAACACCTAGAAGTTATGCTTATAAGCTTCCAAAGAAAGTGCGCAGACTTGCTATTAAATCTGCTCTTTCTACTAGAGCGAAGGACGGGGACATCGTTGTTCTTGATAACCTTTCTTTAGAAGCACCAAAGACAAAAGAAATGATGACTGTACTATCAAGCCTTTCTGTTGATCAGAAAGCGTTAGTAGTAACAGCTGATTATAATGAGCAAGTAGCATTATCCATTGGAAACATTCCTGGAATCACCTTTGCAACTGTTAAAGACGTGAACGTACTTGAAGTGCTTAAGCACGACAAGCTCGTAATCACGAAAGAAGCGGTAGAAAAGGTAGAGGAGGTGCTCGCATAATGGAAGCACGCGACATTATTAAAAACCCCGTAATCACTGAACGTACTGCTGAATTAATGGAATTAAGACAGTATACTTTTGAAGTGAATGTAAAAGCTAACAAGATACAGATCAAAAAAGCTATCGAAGAAATTTTTGAAGTAAAAGTATCTAGAGTTAATACAATGAACTATAAAGGAAAATTCCGTCGTTTTGGCCGTTACACAGGATTTAAGCCTAACCGTAAAAAGGCGATAATCACGTTAACTGAAGACAGCCAGGAAATTGAGTTTTTCGAAGGAGCATAATTGCTAAGTAAAGGAGGGAAATAAGCATGCCTATTAAAAAGTTTAAGCCGATTACTAACGGTATTCGTCATATGACTGTAAGTGATTTTGGTGAAATAACAACAGATAAGCCGGAAAATCTTTGACTGCACCACTATATAAGAAAGCTGGTAGAAACAACCATGGCCGCATTACGATGCGTCACCAGGGTGGTGGACACAAGCGTCAATACCGCATTATCGATTTCAAGCGTGAGAAGGATGGAGTTCCTGGTAAAGTTGCTACTGTAGAGTACGACCCAAACCGTTCTGCAAATATCGCCCTTATCCATTACGTAGATGGAGAAAAGCGTTATATCCTTGCACCTAAAGGAATCAAAGTAGGACAAATGATCGAATCCGGTTCTGAAGCGGATATCAAAGTTGGAAATGCACTGCCGCTGGTAAACATTCCGGTTGGTACAATCATTCACAACATTGAACTGAAGCCTGGACGCGGAGGACAGCTTGTCCGTTCTGCTGGAGCAGAAGCTCAGATTCTTGGTAAAGAAGGAAAGTACGTTCTTGTTCGTCTAAGATCAGGTGAAACACGCCTTATCCTTGCTACCTGCCGTGCAACGGTAGGACAAGTAGGAAACGTTGAGCATGAGCTTATCAGCATTGGTAAAGCCGGACGCTCCCGTTGGTTGAACAGACGTCCAACTGTACGTGGTTCCGCAATGAACCCAAGTGATCACCCACACGGTGGTGGTGAAGGACGCGCTCCAATCGGACGTGTTGCACCAGTATCTCCATGGGGTACACCGGCACTTGGTTACAAAACACGCAAGAAAAACAAAGACACTGATAAATATATCGTTCGTCGTCGCCGCAATAAAAAATAATCGTGTTGTTCTGCGGTTCGTTGGAATCGCAGCGCAATTGCGAAGGGAGGTACTCTCATGAGCAGAAGTTTGAAAAAAGGACCTTTCATTGATGATCATTTGATGAAAAAAGTCGAAGCACTTAATGAAAGAGATGATAAGAAAGTTATCAGAACATGGTCCAGACGTTCTACTATCTTTCCTAATTTCGTGGGCCACACTATTGCAGTCTATGATGGACGCAAGCACGTTCCGGTTTACGTTCAGGAAGATATGGTCGGTCATAAGCTTGGTGAGTTCGCACCAACAAGAACATTTAAAGGTCACAGACAAGATGACAAGAAGACAAGACGCTAATAAGAGGGGAGGTTCTTTAAATGCAAGCTAAAGCAGTTGCTAAACAAATTCGCATTGCCCCTCGTAAGGCACGGTTAGTCATTGACCTCATTCGGGGCAAAAAGGCTGGAGAGGCCATTGGTATCCTTAAAAATACTACTAAAGGCGCTTCGCCAATTGTCGAAAAAGTACTAAATTCTGCCATCGCAAACGCAGAACACAACTACGAGCTGGAGCCGGAAGATCTTTATATCACAGAAGCCTTCGTTGATGAAGGTGTAACGATGAAAAGATTTCGTCCACGCGCACAAGGCCGTGCAACTAGAATTAACAAAAGAACAAGCCACATCACGATCGTGGTAGCAGAAAAGAAGGAGGGATAACACGTGGGTCAAAAAGTTAATCCTATAGGACTACGCGTTGGTGTCATTCGTGACTGGGATTCTAAATGGTACGCCGAAAAAGAATACGCAACCCTTTTACACGAAGACATTAAAGTGCGTGAGTACATTGAAAATAGACTAAAAGAAGCTTCTGTTTCTAAAATTGAAATTGAACGCGCAGCAAAGCGTGTAAACATCACGATTCACACTGCTAAGCCAGGTATGGTTATTGGTAAGGGTGGTTCTGAAGTGGAATCCCTTCGTAAAAACCTTAACAACCTGACTGATAAAAGAGTTCATATTAACATTGCTGAAATCAAGCAGGCAGATATGGATGCTCGTCTTGTAGCAGAAAACATCGCTCGTCAATTGGAAAACCGTGTTTCTTTCCGTCGTGCAATGAAGCAGACAATCCAACGCACAATGCGCGCAGGCGCTAAAGGAATCAAAACACAGGTATCCGGACGCCTCGGCGGCGCTGATATTGCTCGTGATGAAAGCTATAACGAAGGAACGGTTCCTCTTCACACACTACGTGCCGATATTGATTACGGTACAGCGGAAGCAGATACAACCTACGGCAAGCTCGGAGTTAAGATCTGGATCTACCGTGGAGAAGTCCTTCCAACGAAAGGTACGAAAAAACAGGAAGGGGGCAATTAATAATGTTGTTACCAAAACGTGTTAAATATCGTCGCGAACACCGCGGCAAAATGAGAGGCCGTGCAAAAGGCGGCACAGAAGTAGCATTTGGTGAATACGGTCTTCAGGCTATCGAAGCTTCTTGGATCACAAACCGCCAGATTGAATCAGCTCGTATTGCAATGACTCGTCACATGAAGCGTGGCGGTAAGGTTTGGATTAAAATCTTTCCAGATAAACCTTACACAGCTAAGCCTCTAGAAGTTCGGATGGGTTCCGGTAAAGGTGCTCCTGAAGGATGGGTAGCAGTTGTAAAACCAGGAAAAATTATGTTTGAAATCGCAGGTGTTTCTGAAGAGGTAGCTCGTGAAGCACTTAGACTTGCGTCTCATAAACTTCCAATTAAAACGAAGTTTGTTAAGCGCGAAGAATTGGGTGGTGAGGCAAATGAAAGTTAATGAATTCAGAAACTTAACCACAGCAGAAGTGGAAGCACAGACTGTTTCGTTAAAAGAAGAGTTGTTTAATCTTCGTTTCCAACTGGCGACTGGACAGCTTGAAAATCCAGGTCGCATTCGCAATGTTCGTAAAGACATCGCTCGTGCCAAAACCGTTTTACGTGAACGTGAACTCGGTATAAATAAAGGTTAATAACGATCGAGAGGAGGCCCATTTATATGGCTGAACGCAATCAGCGCAAAGTAATACTGGACGTGTCGTTTCCGACAAAATGGAAAAAACCATTACAGTTGTTGTTGAAACGTACAAAACAGATTCTCTATACGGTAAGCGCGTAAGATATTCTAAAAAATTAAAAGCACATGATGAAAATAATCAAGCCAAAAAAGGCGATGTTGTTAGTATTATGGAAACTCGTCCACTTTCTAAAGACAAGAGATTCCGTCTGTTGGAAGTAGTAGAGGAATCCGTAATTATCTAACATCTTTTCTGAGGAAGGGAGGTTACGTAACCTATGATACAACAAGAGAGTAGATTAAAAGTTGCTGACAATTCAGGTGCACGTCAAGTTCAGTGCATTAAAGTTCTAGGCGGATCTGGACGTAAGACAGCTAATATCGGTGATATGATCGTTTGTTCTGTTAAACAAGCAACACCAGGTGGCGTTGTCAAAAAAGGTGAAGTAGTAAGAGCAGTAATCGTTCGTTCAAAGAGCGGAGCTCGTCGTAAAGATGGTTCTTATATCAGCTTTGACGAAAATGCAGCAGTAATTGTTCGTCCAGATAAAAGCCCAAGAGGAACTCGTATTTTTGGACCAGTTGCAAGAGAACTACGTGAAGCGCAGTACATGAAAATCGTATCGCTTGCTCCAGAAGTACTTTAATAATAGAAAACGAATAGATAGGCCTTGTTAAGGAGGTGCGATTATGTCTCAGAAAAGTCTTAATGTAAAAAAAGGCGACAAAGTGAAAGTGATTACTGGTAAAGATAAAGGCAAAGAGGGTGTCATTTTACAAGCTTTTCCTAAAAAAGAACGTGTTCTTGTTGAGGGGATCAATATTGTAAAAAAGCATGCTAAGCCTTCCAGGATAACCCACAGGGTGGAATTCTAACTCAGGAAGCTGCTATTCACGTGTCCAATGTAATGCCTCTTGACCCGAAAACTGGAGAACCTACCCGAGTAGGATCCAAAGTGGTGGACGGCAAAAAAGTACGCATCGCTAAAAAATCCGGCGAAGCACTTGATAAATAAGTCATTTGACGAAAGGAGGCTAACAGTATGAACGCCTTGAAAGAGAAATACAAAGGAACGATTGTTCCTCATATGCATGAAAAATTCGCTTATTCTTCTGTAATGGGAGTTCCTAAGCTAGATAAAATTGTTATTAACATGGGTGTCGGTGAAGCCGTTCAAAACCCAAAAGCTTTAGATAAAGCAGTAGAAGAGCTTGGTGCCATTAGTGGTCAAAAGCCTCTTGTAACAAAAGCTAAAAAATCCATTGCGGGTTTCAAACTTCGTGAAGGTATGCCAATCGGCACAAAAGTTACTCTTAGAGGAGAGCGCATGTATGACTTCCTTGAGAAGCTGATCAATGTATCTCTTCCACGTGTACGTGACTTCCGTGGTGTATCAAGCAAGTCTTTTGACGGCCGTGGAAACTATACTCTTGGTGTAAGAGAGCAGTTAATCTTCCCGGAAGTTGATTATGATAAGGTAGATAAAGTTCGTGGAATGGATATTGTCATCGTTACAACAGCTGATTCCGATGAGGAATCAAGAGAGCTGCTAACACAGATGGGAATGCCTTTCAAAAAGTAGTATAAATAATAATTTGAAGAGGAGGCATCGACCTTGGCAAAGAAATCGATGATAGCCAAACAGCAGCGTACTCCCAAGTACAATGTGCAAGCATATACAAGATGTGAACGTTGCGGACGTCCTCATTCCGTAATCCGTAAATTTAAATTGTGCAGAATTTGTTTCCGCGAACTCGCGTATAAAGGACAAATTCCAGGCGTTAGAAAAGCAAGCTGGTAAGCCCGAGATAAGGGAAGGAGGTAAAACATTATGGTCATGACAGATCCAATTGCAGATATGCTGACTCGCATTCGTAACTCGAACATCGTTCGTCACGAAAAGCTGGAGATGCCTGCATCTAACATTAAAAAAGAAATCGCTGAAATTCTAAAGAACGAAGGTTTTGTTCGCGACGTAGAATTTGTTGATGAAAAAGCAAGGTCTCATCCGTATCTTCCTTAAGTATGGTGCAGAGAACCAACGCGTTATCACTGGATTGAAAAGAATCAGCAAGCCTGGACTTCGTGTATATGCTAAGTCTGATGAAGTTCCTCGTGTACTTGGCGGTCTTGGAATCGCAGTTATCTCTACATCACACGGTGTGATGAGCGATAAGCAGGCACGTAAAATGGAAATCGGCGGCGAAGTACTCGCTTACGTTTGGTAAGAATAATAAATAAGAACGGAGGTGGAAACATATGTCTCGTATTGGTCTAAAGCCTATAGAAATTCCTGAAGGAGTTACAGTCAGCTTGAATGGTCAACACGTAACGGTAAAAGGCCCTAAGGGTGAATTGAGCCGTGAACTTCACCAGGACATTAAAGTTAATGTCGGTGATGCGGAAGTTACTTTCGAGCGCCCTTCTGACCATAAAAGAGCACCGCTCTTTGCACGGAACAACCAGAAGTGTTGTAAACAATATGGTAGAAGGTGTAACAAAAGGTTATGAGAAAGGCTTGGAACTTGTTGGTGTTGGTTATCGTGCCAGCAAACAAGGTACAAAACTTATCCTTAACGTTGGTTATTCCCATCCTATAGAGATGGTACCAGAAGATGGTATTGAGATTGATGTTCCATCAAACACAAAGGTAATTGTAAAAGGAATCGATAAAGAGCGCGTTGGAGCTGTTGCTTCAAATATTCGTGCCACTAGAAAACCAGAACCTTACAAAGGCAAAGGTGTTCGTTATGAAGGCGAATTTGTTAGACGTAAAGAAGGTAAAACTGGTAAATAACGCTTAATGTAAGGTTAAGAGAGGAGGAGCGTTTCATGATTACTAAATCTACGAAATACGCCAAGCGTAAGAAGCGCCATATGAGCATTCGCAGAAAAATCAAAGGCACTTCTGAACGTCCGCGTCTGAACGTATTCCGTTCTTCCAAGCATATTTATGTACAGCTTATCGATGATGTAAAAGGAGCTACACTAGTGGCTGCCTCTACAACTGAGAAAGAATTAAATATCGAGAACGGTGGAAATATTGAAGCTGCAAAAACGATCGGCGAACTTGTAGCAAAACGTGCGAAAGACAAAGGCTACGAAAATGTAGTATTTGACCGCGGCGGATTTATCTATCACGGACGTGTACAGGCATTAGCTGACTCGGCACGTGAAAATGGACTGAAATTTTAATAGTAAGGAGGGACAGTATGCAAATTGATGCTAGCAAGCTTGAATAGAAGAAAGAGTAGTTACAATCAACCGGTGGTTAAAGTTGTTAAAGGGGACGCCGTTTTCGTTTCGCAGCGCTTGTAGTCGTTGGGGATCGTAACGGACACGTAGGTTTTGGCATGGGAAAAGCACTTGAAGTTCCTGAAGCTATCCGCAAAGCGGTAGAAGCTGCTAAGAAAAATCTAGTGGAAGTGCCAATCGTAAGAACGACTATTCCTCACGTAATCGTAGGACATTTCGGAGCTGGTAACGTACTATTGAAGCCTGCTTCTGAAGGTACTGGAGTTATGCGGGCGGACCTGTACGTGCTGTACTTGAGCTTTCCGGCGTCAGGATATTCTCTCAAATCATTGGGTTCAATAATCCAATCAACATGGTACGCGCAACCATCCAAGGGCTAACTGAGCTGAAGACAGCTGAAGAAGTTGCCAAATTACGTGGAAAAAGCGTGCAAGAATTGTTAGGATAAGGAGGGAAACAACATGGCAAAAAAAATGGAAATTACCCTCAGCCGTAGTTTAATTGGTCGTCCCAAGGATCAGCGTGTGACGGTTAATACTCTGGGTCTTCGCCAAATGCACCACACTGTGGTACAGGAAGACAACGCTGCTATTCGTGGAATGATTAACAAAGTATCTCATCTACTAACTGTAAAAGAACTAGACGCATAATACGATTTCTAAAGGACAGGGAGGTGTCAACATGAAACTTCATGAGTTGAAGCCTGCAAAAGGATCCACAAAAACACGCAATCGCGTGGGACGTGGAGTCGCAACCGGTAATGGAAAAACTTCCGGTCGCGGTCAAAAAGGGCAGAATTCTCGTTCTGGCGGCGGTGTACGTCTTGGATTTGAGGGTGGTCAAAACCCAATTTTCAAACGCCTTCCAAAACGTGGATTCACTAACTATACAAGAAAAGAGTACGCGATCGTTAATATTGAAACGTTAAACCGTTTTGATTCCGGTACAGAAGTTACTCCAGAACTTCTTGTAAAAGAAGGCATTGTGAGTAAAACAAAAAATGGTGTTAAAATCCTTGGGGATGGAAACGTCATTAAAGATCTAACGGTGAAAGCGAACAAGTTCTCAGCTTCTGCTAAAAGTGCAATTGAAGCGGCTGGTGGAAAAACAGAGGTGATCTAATGTTTCGCGCACTCTCCAACATTTTTCGTGTGAGTGATTTAAGAAATAAGATTTTCTTTACTCTTCTCATGCTAGTAGTATTTCGAATAGGAAGCTTTATACCAGTTCCTGGATCTAATCAAGATGTCTTGAATTTCCAGGACCAAGCAAATGCTTTCGGGTTCCTTAACACTTTTGGTGGTGGAGCCCTTTCGAATTACTCTATCTTTGCGATGGGCGTAATGCCCTATATTACTGCATCTATTGTAGTTCAGCTTCTAAGAATGGATGTTGTGCCAAAGTTTACAGAGTGGGCGAAAGAAGGGGAAGCAGGAAGAAGGAAACTAGCGCAGTTTACGCGCTACTTCACCGTTATTCTTGCCTTTATTCAAGGGCTTGGAATGTCTATTGGATTTAATAACTTATTTCCAGGACTTATTCCGAATCCAAGTGTTCCCCAATACATTTTTATAGCACTAATTATGACCACTGGAACAGCATTTTGATGTGGCTTGGTGAGCAGATTACGGCAAAAGGAGTAGGGAATGGTATATCCATCCTTATTTTTGCTGGAATTGCGGCCGGAATCCCGGCGGGTTAAACCAGATCTATGCTACACAAATCGAAGATGCCGGCCAGCAGTTGTTTAGGGAATTGTTACGCTTGCGCTATTTAGCATTAGCGGTACTGATTATTATCGTTGGTGTTATCTTCGTACAGCAGGCAATTCGCAAGGTGGCGATTCAGTACGCTAAACGTTTATCAGGACGAAGCCAGGTAGGCGGACAATCAACGCATATTCCGTTGAAAGTTAACTCTGCTGGTGTTATTCCCGTTATTTTTGCGTTATCGCTCTTCATTTTCCCACCTACGGTTGCCGGGTTAATTGGAGAAGACAACGCCGTGGCGAACTGGATTGTTCAAACTTTGATTATACGCAGCCATTTGGCATGATTATATATGCAGCTTTAATTATCGGGTTCACGTATTTCTATACATTTGTCCAGGTTAATCCTGAGCAGATGGCAGAGAACCTGAAAAAGCAGGGCGGTTATGTCCCGGGTATTAGACCGGGTAAAACAACAGAAACGTTTATCCGGCGTATTTTGTATCGTTTGGACGTTAGTAGGAGCATTGTTTCTTACTGCGGTTTCTCTCATTCCTGTGTTTTTCACAGCACAGATGGGGCTTCCACAGACGATCCAAATCGGCGGAACTGGTCTTCTCATCGGTTGGTGTGGCATTAGATACAATGAAACAGATCGAGAGCCAGCTTATTAAGAGAAGTTATAAAGGGTTTAAAATAGAGAAACCGCACATTAGGGGATGAGGAAGAAAGCCGCCTTGCCCTCACGAAATCGTAAAGATGGAGGAGATATCGTGAATTTGATATTAATGGGGCTTCCGGGTGCCGGTAAAGGTACACAAGCCGAAAAGATTGTAGCAAAGTACAACATTCCTCATATATCAACAGGTGACATGTTTCGTGCAGCCATTAAAGAAGGTACCGAACTCGGTAAAGAAGCAAAGTCTTATATGGATGCAGGGAACCTTGTCCCAGATGAGGTAACGATCGGTATTGTGCGGGAACGATTAAGCAAGAGCGACTGCGAAAGCGGCTTTCTTCTCGATGGTTTTCCCCGTACTGTGGCCCAGGCAGAGGCCCTGGAAGATATACTAAGCTCTTTAGGCAAAAATCTTGATTATGTTCTTAACATTGATGTTCCTAAGGAAAAGCTGGAAGAGCGCCTGACGGGACGCCGTGTATCACCAACTTCAGGCAAAACGTACCATGTTATGTACAACCCTCCTAAACAGGAAGGGATTTGTGATGTAGATGGAAGTGAGCTTGTACAACGCGATGACGATAAACCGGAAACGGTCAGAAAACGCCTTGAAGTGAATATCGAACAGCAGGCAGCCCCTCATTGATTTCTATACAGACAAAGGCTACATTCGCAGTATCAGGGCGACCAGGATATTAATGTAGTTTTTGATGAAATAGATGAGCTGTGAAAGGGATTCATGCATGATCATTTGTAAAAACAGAGCGAGAACTAGACATTATGCGTGAAGCTGGCAGGATCGTCGCGCTGACACACCAAAGAGCTTCAAAAGCCACATCAAACCTGGAGTTACCACACAGGAACTTGATGACATTGCGGACAAAAAAATACGTCAGCACGACGCGATTCCTTCCTTTAAAGGGTATAATGGATTCTCCGGAAGTATCTGTGTATCAGTCAATGAAGAATTGGTGCACGGCATACCGGGTAAAAAAGTATTAAAAGATGGCGACATCATTTCTATAGATATCGGAGCCGAGTATAAGGGCTATCATGGTGATTCTGCCTGGACTTATCCGGTAGGAACGATCACGGACGCCGACCAGCAGCTGCTGGACGTAACAGAAAACTCCTTGTATGAGGGGTTGAAGGAAGCGAAACCGGGAGAACGTCTTACCAATATGTCTCACGCTATTCAGGCATACGCAGAAAAGCACGGCTTTTCAGTAGTTCGTGAGTACGTAGGACATGGAGTCGGGCAGAATCTGCATGAAGACCCGCAGATCCCTCATTACGGTCCTGCAGGAAAAGGACCGCGCTTAAAGACTGGCATGGTGCTTGCCGTAGAACCAATGATCAACGCGGAGAACGTTATGTCCATACTCTTTCTGACAACTGGACAGTTGTTACAACGGATGGGAAAACTGTGCTCATTTTGAGCATACTATTGCCATTACCAATGAAGGATATGAGATACTAACTAAAGCCTGATTAACAATAAAGGTGATGATGAATGAAAGAATCAGAGTCGCTGCCCGGGATCGGCCAGATTGTCCGGATTCGAAAAGGGCGGGAAGCCGGTAATTTTGCTGTAGTCATTGGTTTAGTAGATGATCGTTTTATTTCTAGTAGCAGATGGAGAAAAGCGGAAGTCCGACCGTGGAAAAAGAAAAACAAAAACCACGTTGAGTTTCTGCCGCACATTCTGAAGAAGTAAAGCGAAGTTTAATGGAAACCGGACGTGTGACCAATGCTAAGTTGAGATATGCTCTGATTATATATAAAACAAAGCATAGCACAGAGTTACTGAAGGAAGGAGAGTACATGCATGGCCAAAGATGATGTTATTGAAATGGAAGGTACTGTTCTTGAACCTCTTCCAAACGCAATGTTTCGGTAGAGCTTGAGAACGGACACAAAATTCTAGCGCATGTTTCTGGTAAGATTCGGATGCACTTTATCCGTATACTCCCAGGAGACAAGGTAACCGTTGAAATTTCCCCATATGATTTGTCACGCGGACGTATTACGTACCGCTATAAATAAAAACCGGCAGGATGAGTCGTAGCACGTTTACTCTCGCATGTACTCCAAGCGGTTAAGGAGGTAAATAAACATGAAGGTGAGACCATCAGTCAAACCAATGTGTGAAAAATGTAAAGTAATCCGCCGTAAAGGTACGGTTATGGTTATTTGCTCCAATCCAAAGCACAAACAAAAGCAAGGCTAAATAAAAAGGAGGTGCTCAAATGGCACGTATTGCAGGTATAGATATTCCACGCGATAAGCGTATTGTAATTTCTTTAACGTATGTGTTTGGTATCGGCAAATCGGTAGCACAAGAGATTCTTAAAGAAGCCAACATTGATGAAAGCACGCGGACTCGCGATCTTACAGAAGATGAGCTTGCTAACATTCGTACGGCAGTTGAGAACTATACAGTAGAAGGTGACCTTCGTCGTGAAAAAGTCACTAAACATCAAGCGTCTTATTGAAATCGGAAGCTATCGTGGCATTCGTCATCGCCGTGGTCTTCCTGTAAGAGGACAGAACACGAAGAACAATGCTCGTGGCCGTAAAGGTGCACGTCGCACAGTAGCAAACAAGAAAAAATAAACATTTACGAAAAGGAGGTTAACTTACCATGGCTAAGCCAAAAACAAACAACCGTAAACGCCGTCAGCGTAAGAATATAGAGACTGGAATCGCACACATCCGTTCTACATTTAACAACACGATCGTGACGATTACAGACACACAGGGAAATGCTTTATCTGGGCAAGTGCTGGAGCATTAGGTTTTAGATTCACGTAAATCACTCCTTTTGCGCCGCAGATGGCTGCTGAAACAGCTACTAAAGCTGCAATGGAGCACGGTCTTAAAGCGTAGAAGTAGCTGTTAAAGGACCAGGGTCCGGACGCGAAGCTGCTATCGTTCTTTGCAGGCAACTGGACTTGAGGTAAACATGATCCGTGACGTAACCCCGGTTCCTCATAACGGATGCCGTCCGCCAAAACGCCGTAGAGTATAATTTTCAGAGGTTGGTGCAACGCCTAGCTTTATGATGGATACAGATTTCCTTGTAAAAGCTTATGCATTATAAAGAAACAGGTTCGTCGCTTAATCGAAAGCTGACTAAATGAAAATTCCTAAATCACTTACTGTTGTAAGTAGATGACAGGAAATTCGACGTTTTGAAGGAGGGTATATTGTTAAATGATAGAAATCGAGAAGCCTAATATCGAAACGGTTGAAGTAAGCGAGGATGCCAAATACGGCAAGTTTGTTGTAGAACCACTAGAGCGTGGGTATGGAACAACACTTGGAAACTCCTTACGCCGTATCCTTTTATCCTCTCTTCCAGGATCAGCTGTCACGACAGTTCAAATTGACAGTGTCCTACATGAGTTCTCCACTATTGAAGGTGTGGTAGAGGATGTCACAACCATCATATTAAACTTAAAAAAGCTGGCTCTGAAGATTTATTCAGATGATGAAAAAGTATTGGAAATTGAACAACTGGCGATGGCATTATCAAGGCGAAAGATATTACCCACGATAGTGACGTAGACATCTTAAACCCGGATCTTCATATTGCTACTCTTACTGAAGGAGCCAATCTTCATATGCGTTTAACTGCTAACGTGGAAGAGGATATGTTCCAGCTGAAGGTAACAATGCGGATGTTCCTATTGGTGTTCTTCCTATTGACTCCATTTACACCCAGTATCACGTGTGAACTACCAGGTAGAAAACACTCGTGTCGGGCAGATCACTAACTATGATAAGCTCACTATGGATGTATGGACAGATGGAAGTATCCGCCCTGAAGAAGCAGTATCGCTTGGAGCGAAAATTCTTAATGAGCATTTGAATATCTTCATCGGATTAACAGATCAGGCTCAAAACGCTGAAATTATGGTAGAAAAAGAAGAAGATCAGAAAGAAAAAGTACTTGAGATGACTATCGAAGAACTTGATCTATCTGTCCGTTCTTACAACTGCCTGAAGCGTGCCGGTATTAATACCGTGCAGGAGCTTACCCAGAAATCCGAAGATGACATGATGAAAGTTCGTAACCTCGGACGTAAATCATTGGAAGAAGTTCAAGAAAAGTTAGCGGAACTTGGTTTAGGTCTTCGTAAAGAAGAATAGAGCAGGACACGCAATATTTATGAAGGAGGGAATTAAATGTCTGCATATGCAAAGCTTGGACGTGACAGTTCAGCAAGAAAGGCACTTTCGTGATTTAGCTACAGACTTGATCATCAATGAAAGAATTGAGACTACTGTATCTAAAGCAAAAGAACTGCGCCCTATTATTGAGAAAATGGTAACTCTTGGCAAGCGCGGAGATCTTCACGCACGCCGTCAGGTTGCTGCTTACATTCGTAAAGAGGTTGCTAACGAAGAAACAGGACAGGATGCTGTTCAGAAGTTATTCGATGAAATTGCTCCTCGTTTCGAAGACCGCCAAGGCGGATATACTCGTGTGCTAAAGCAGGTCCCCGTCGCGGAGACGCTGCTGAACTAGCTATTATTGAGTTCGTATAAGTAATCCCACGGGTTGATTAAAAAAGGGCTGGACGGATCTTTAGAGGATTGCGTCTACGCCCTTTTTTAAAAAGCCAAAAGAACCAAATCAAGAGACCAGGTTCTTTCTATGAGAAAGGCCTGGAGCCTCTCTTTTTCTAAAGAAGCAGGCTTCTTTGAAATCCTGGATACAGTTGTATTGAATGGTGAAAAGGAAAAGGTCTGTTAGAGAAAAGAGGAATACCAATGAAGGCAAGTAACATTACAGAATGTTCATTTTCAATATGAAGAAGAGGCCCTGCCGTATTATCCGGCGTGAGTGCTTCTATTCAACATGGAGAATGGATTGCTGTTATTGGCCCGAATGGTTCAGGAAAATCTACATTGTCACGGTTATTTAACGGATTGCTGCTTCCCCGTACAGGAGAGATTTATATCAATGGAAAGTCTATTTTTTCAGACGATGATCTGCCTGTGATTCGAAGAGAAGTGGGGATGGTTTTTCAAAATCCGGATCATCAATTTGTGGCACCTACTGTTAGGGATGATCGCATTTGGAATGGAGAATGCTGGTGTACCTAGAGAAGACATGCTTCAACGTATTGAAACAGTAGCCCGTCAGACGGGAGTAGAAGATATTTTAGATAAAGAACCGCATCGGTTATCCGGTGGACAGAAACAGCGTGTTGCTATCGCTGGGGTAGCTCTCTTATCCATCTATTATGGTATTGGATGAAGCGACCTCTATGCTGGATCAAATGGAAAACAAGAAGTATTACATACGATTCGTTCTCTGCATGCCTCAAGTGATGTGACGATCTTATCTGTAACGCATCAGCTGCATGAAGCTTTAATGGCAGACCGCGTATGGTATATGGAAAACGGACGCATTATTCATGACGTTTACAGCAGAAGAGCTGCTGCACAATCTAGATTGGCTGCAAGAGAAGAACATCCCATTGCCTTATGCTGCATCCTTGTATCAATCTTTAGCACACAAGGGGATTTCCTCCCGGTCATTAGAATCGTTTCTTTGGAGGGAAAAAAGCAGATGAAGGTTTTATTAAAAAACATAGAACATACTTATATGAAAAAGACGCCGTTTGAAAAAAAGGCATTAGCGAATGTTAATGTTAATTTCGAAAAGGGTCTTTTACTGTTATCATCGGCCATACTGGTTCAGGTAAATCCACCTCGTCCAACATATAAACGGCCTATTGAAGCCCCACAGCGGCCAGGTGACGGTAGGTGGACATACGATCGATGCGAAGTCGAAACGAAAGCAGATCAAATCGCTGCGCGAGCATACGGGCATGGTGTTCCAGTATCCGGAGCATCAGCTGTTTGAAGAGACGGTAGAGAAAGATTTATTGTTTGGCCCCCGCAACGCGGGAAAAGAAGAAGCCCGGACGAAAAAAAGGCTTCCGGAACTGCTGGAGCTGGTTGGACTGGATAAGAGTTTTCTCGAGCGTTCCCCATTTGAACTGAGCGGCGGTCAGATGCGTCGTGTAGCGATAGCGGGCGTTCTTTGCCGTAGAGCCGAAAGTGCTGATTCTGGATGAACCAACCGCTGGTCTGGATCCCCAGGGTCAGGAGGAAATTCTGTCATTGTTTAAAACGTGGCAGCAGCAATACCAGACGACAACGATTATGATCACCCATCAGATGGAAGAGGCAGCCCGGCTGGCAGACCGGATTATATGTCATGAGCGAAGGCAGATTATTATGGAGGGACCGCCTTCTGTTATTTATGAAAAACAGACAGAACTGCAGACGCTTCATTTGGATGTGCCGGAGCAGGTCAAAGTTTAAAGCAGATTGAACAGGAGATGGGAGTAACCTTTTCCAGCTACCATCTAACAACCGGAGAAAAGGGCCGTAGAAATTGGAAAGAGACTTCAGCAGAAAAAAAGGCGATAACGATGTTTGAACACGTAATTATAGGCCAGTATCTTCCGGGCCGCTCCATACTTCATCGAATGGATGCGAGAGCGAAGCTTGCTTCTGTCTTTTTTTGATTGCTGCTATTTTCCTGACAAATTCGTGGACCGGATACGCTGTATTAGGCGGAGCGGCAGCGGTTTAATATATCTTTCCTCAGGCGTCCCGTTTCGATACATACGAAAAGGGATGGCTCCGATTTTTCTGTTGGTGCTTTTCACCTTTTTTATTCATGCCCTGTTTACAAGAGAAGGGGAGGTGCTGTTGTCCTTAGGAGCATTTCAGTTCTATGAAGATGGCGTGATTCAGGGGCTTTTCATTGCTCTGCGTCTGCTGCTGCTTGTGTTTTTAACCTCCCTTCTCACACTGACAACGAGTCCGATTGAGTTAACAGATGCCATGGAGCAGTTTTTATCACCGTTGAACCGATTTCGCTTTCCGGCGCATGATGTCGCGATGATGATGTCAATTGCTATCCGGTTTATTCCTACATTAATGCAGGAAACCGAAAAAATTATTAAAGCGCAGACCGCACGCGGCGCTGATTTCAGCAAAGGGTCTTTAAAAGACAGAGCCCAGGCGTTCGTTGCCCTGCTTGTGCCCTTATTTGTACGCTCTTTCAAACGAGCGGAGGATCTGGCATATGCTATGGAAGCAAGGGGCTATAACAGCGGAGCGGAGCGCACAAAGCTCCGTCAGCTCATATGGAAAACAAGAGACACGGCAGCCTGTGTGCTTATCGTGGTGCTCGTGGCAGCATTATTTTTATTAAGGGAGTAACAGAAGTATGAAGCATAGAGTAAAAGCGGTAATCGCTTATGACGGAACAAACTATTCCGGGTGGCAGGTGCAGCAGAACAGCAAAACTCTTCAGGAAGTAATAGAAAAAGGTCTGACCAAAATGCATGAGGGCAGAAAAGTAACGATCTTTGCCTCCGGACGGACCGATGCCGGAGTGCATGCCAATGGACAGACGATTCATTTTGATACGGATTATTATGTTCCCCCGGAGCGGTGGCCGATTACATCGGCAGGACTGTTCCCGCCGGATATTCAAATAGTGTCTGCCGAATACGTGGATCCTTCGTTTCATGCCCGTTATGATGCTCTCGGCAAAGAGTACCGCTACCGGGTCCTTGCTACGAGAACAAGAGACGTTTTTCCGCCGCCATTATACGTATTTTTACCCAAAGCCGGTGCAGGTGGAGAAAATGCGGGAGGCACTGCCTTTTATCGAAGGAACCCATAATTTTGCCTCTTTCTGTTCTACGGGGACGTCCGTGACAAGCACGGTTCGGACCATTTATGAGGCGCGTATTGAAACACATGGGGATGAACTGCATTTTGTATTTAAAGGAAACGGCTTTTTATATAACATGGTCCGTATTTTAGTAGGGACATTTCTTCTGGTGGGCACAGGCAGTATGAAACCGGGGGACATGCAGGCTGTTCTGGAAGCAGAAGACAGGAAAAAAGCAGGCCGGACTGCCCCCGGGCACGGCCTTTACCTGGAACGTGTTGTATACGAGGAAGGCCCGTTCTGACGGTAAAAAAGCAGGTTCCAAAAAATCTTTTAAAAAACAACGATTCCTGGTGTACATTGCATTGACATTAAGTAATGCATGTTATATGATAGTTGTTGGCATTTCAAAGTCCCACAGCCCCGGGATACGGAATGATAATGGACGATGACAATTGACAAAAACCAATAAAAAAAGAACTAATTAGGAGGGAAAAAATAATGCGTACAACATACATGGCAAAGCCAAAAGAGCTTGAACAGAAATGGCACGTTGTAGATGCTGACGGACAGACTCTTGGACGTCTTTCCAGCGAAGTAGCATCCATCCTTCGCGGCAAGAATAAGCCTCAGTTTACTCCTCATGTTGATATGGGAGACCACGTTATTATTATTAATGCAGGAAAGATTCATCTTACAGGGAAGAAACTCCGTGATAAGATCTACTACAAGCACAGTGGACATCCAGGCGGCCTGAAAGAAACAACTGCCGGAGATATGCGTGCAAATAAGCCGGAGAGAATGCTTGAACTTGCTATTAAAGGCATGCTTCCAAAAACATCTCTCGGTCGTGTACAGTCTAGAAAGCTTCACGTATTTGCAGGTTCTGAACACAATCATCAAGCACAACAGCCAGAGAAGTACGAACTTCGCGGCTAAATTAGAAGGAGGGAAATTATATTATGGCACAAGTGCAATACTACGGTACCGGACGTCGTAAGAATTCTGTTGCTCGTGTTTTTGTCGTACCAGGCGATGGCCGTGTGACGATAAACAACCGCGACATTGATGAATACTTCAACTTCGAAACACTAAAGCTTATTGTAAACCAACCACTCGTTGAAACGGGAACTGAAGGTCAGTACGACCTTAAAGTGAACGTAAACGGCGGTGGATTCACAGGACAGGCCGGCGCTATCCGCCACGGTGTAGCCCGTGCGCTTTTAGACGTTGATCCTGATTTCCGTAAGTCTCTTAAAGCTGCCGGATTCCTTACACGTGACCCACGTATGAAAGAACGTAAGAAGCCAGGTCTTAAATCAGCCCGTCGTGCTCCTCAGTTCTCAAAGCGTTAATCATCTTATTCAAAACCTTTCAGCCTTATTGGCTGGAAGGTTTTTTTGCGGGCAGGCTCAATGTAGTTGACTTTCGGAAGAGTTCGGGATAAATTACGAACATAACCTGTTAGGAGGGAAGCGCCATGATCAGCGCACAGTTAGAAAAATGTGTACGAAAAGCCCTGCACTGTAGAGAAGGCAATACGTATGGGGGAATCGTCACGGCTCAGTCGATAGAAGGCAGAGGCGGTATATTTACAGCAGCTTCTATTTCACTTGCTCATTACTATAGAGTAGGCAGTGAAGCGTCCAAGAAAAAAATAGAAGATATTTTAAATAAAGCTTCTTTTTTTCAGGAAAATCCACTGGAAGAAAACCCAGAGCTTGCCGAAGAAATATTGAACGAAATTAAACTGATGCAGGAAGAAATCTTTATTGATCGATTTCAAGTCGATTGAAGGCCCGACACCGGCGAGGTGTCTTTTTTATACCTTTTTATACAAAAGGCATAATCTTTCATCTGATATACATACTTTAGTTGTAATACTATGTAATCATAATATATACTTAATATGTAAATAAGTGATCGTAATAGATAGCGCTGCGTCCAGTAAATATAATGCAGCTGCCATACCAAGCAGGAGGAAAAAATATGAGCAACCAAAGGCGGGATGTTCGTTTTAATTTTGAGTCTCATCCTATTGAAGGAATGTTTTCGATTTATAAAATGCATGAAGAAATTATCGACAGCAAGCCGGCTCGTATGTATCTTCAGGATTTATCCGCCGGCGGTCTGCGCTTTTCCACCAGGCTGGATATTCCTTTGTCGGAGGATGTAATGTATTGTTTTACTTTTCAAACGCTGCAGACACCTTTTAAACTGTACGGCTGTATACAGCGTAAAGAAAAAGAGGGCAGCCGTTATTATTACGGGGTAAAGCTCGTACACAGTGACAAGCAGATGCGGCTGAAAATCATTCAAATTGTTAATCGGCTTGCTATTAATAGACGCAAAAGGGAGCGGTTGATTAAAGGCAGATAGGATTTATTTTGCCGGTTTGTATAGCAAACGTTTGAAAAGCACCTAGAAAACAATGTATGCTAGGAGCAGAACAAATTGCTGCTAAAAGGATGGTGTCCGTTTTGATCACAGAAGAGCAGGTCCTCGAGGCCTTAAAGAGTATAGAGGATCCCGATTTAAATAAAAGCGTAACAGAAACAGGCGGAGTAAGAAGCGTACGAATTAAAAACGGCAATGTAAGCGTTAAGATTGCCCTTGCCCGTACTGGTACGCCAGAACAAATGAAAGTACAGCAGGACGTAGTTAAATTGTTAAAAGATGCCGGAGCAGAATCCGTTGGTCTACGTTTTGAAGCGTTGGAAGAAGAAGAAGTAGAAAAACACGGCGGTGGATCTTCTGCGGCTGCGTCTGCGTCCTTATTGTCCAAAGATAATAAAGCAGAAATTTATTGCTGTAACAAGTGGTAAGGGCGGCGTCGGAAAGTCTACCGTGTCGGTTAACCTTGCAGTGGCGCTTGCCAGAGCAGGGAAAAAAGTTGGTATCATTGATGCAGACATCTATGGCTTCAGTGTACCGGACATGATGGGAATTGACACACGTCCCAAGGTAGAAAACGACCGTATTTTCCCGGTAGAACGCTTTGGCGTAAAAGTCATGTCCATGGGCTTTTTCGTAGAAGACAATGCTCCAGTAATCTGGAGAGGTCCGATGCTTGGAAAAATGTTAAATAACTTCTTTAACGAAGTAGAGTGGGGCGAGCTCGACTACATCGTGCTGGATCTTCCGCCAGGTACTGGTGACGTAGCCCTTGATATCCACACGATGCTTCCGGAATGCAAAGAAATTGTGGTCACAACACCGCATGCAACCGCAGCTTTTGTAGCAGCGCGCGCAGGAGCAATGGCGATCAGGACCCATCATGAAATTCTGGGCATTGTGGAAAACATGGCCTACTTTGAAAGCAAAGTTACCGGAGAAAAGGAATTTGTATTCGGTGAAGGCGGCGGAGAACGTTTAAAAGACGAGCTGAAAACAGAAGTACTCGGACGTATTCCTCTAGGGCAGCCAACCGAAAACAAAAATGTCTTTGCACCTTCAGTATATGAAGAAGAACATCAAATTGGTGGTATTTATAAAGACATGGCCCAACGCGTGGTCGAGAAAATCGGAAAATAATACGATAAAGCACTTCTTTTCTTTTACATAAAGAAAGGAAGTGTTTTTTTTATGCAGTGTGAAGCGGTTTCAAATACCAGGTAGCTTTTTTTATGCCTGCTTGATAGAATTTACAAGAAGCCACATGTGAAGACATAAGGGGTGCAGCAATAGTGAATGCGAGGAAAGTAGTTTACCTGTTTTTTTCTACACTGCTGATAGGGGCATTGAGCGGAGCAGTAGTAGGTATAGTAATAGACCCCTCTACATATTTCAGCGGCGGGTTTTTAAATTTTTTGTTTGGACTAATCTGGATTTTGGGGATCAGCGCAGCCATCAGCCTGGTAGCTCAGATGGGATACTTTGCTTATTTAACTCTGCATCGTTTTGCCCTGAGCCTGTTTAAGACAACAAAGCTGTGGAATCGTGTGCAGATAGTGCTGATTGCTTTTGTGTTTTTTGATCTCGTTTATTTTCGTTATACCGCTTTTGCGGAGGGCACCGAAACCATTCTCGATTATATGGTAATGCCGATAATCTTTCTGGCGCTTGCGGGGGCTGTGGCCTATCGAAAGAAAATAGAAACAAACAGCCAGGCTTTTGTTCCAGCTTTCTTCTTTATGTTTGTGGTCACGACAATTGAGTGGCTGCCGGCTCTTACAGTGGGAACGGTAAATGAATCCAAATGGCTGTGGATCTATATTACACCTCTGTTTGTGTCTAACGCCTGGCAGCTGCTGCTTCTTCACCGATTAACAAAAAACAGCGGTCCGGCACTGAAAAAGAAGCCTCTTTGATCCTAAAAAAAGAGGCTTCTTTCTATTTAGAAATAAAGATATAGAAAAAAAGAAAAATACTGAATAAAATGATTTTGAGAGAATATGAAAAAATAACGCATAACATGTTGACGTTTATTAAGCGACCATGGTACATTACTTCTTGCGCCACAAAAGACGAAATAACAAAGCGCAGTTGGAAAACAAAAAAACAAAAATAAAGTATTGACTTACTTTGACCAACTTGATATACTATGAAAGTCGCCAAATTGAGGCGAAGCAGCAAAACACGTGTCCTTTGAAAATGGAATGAAAACAACGCGCGAACAACAAGTCGCGGCAGGCAAGGCCTGCTGCGCAAGTAAGACCAGCAAGAACTAAGCATCAACTTTCATGGAGAGTTTGATCTTGGCTCAGGACGAACGCTGGCGGCGTGCCTAATACATGCAAGTCGAGCGCATGCACCCGGCGGACCTCTTCGGAGGGAAACCGGGGAATTGAGCGGCGGACGGGTGAGTAACACGTGGGCAACCTGCCCTCTAGACGGGGATAACTCCGGGAAACCGGAGCTAATACCCGATAATCAAGCAGATCACCTGATCTGCTTGTAAAAGCATGGCCTTCGGCCATGCACTGGAGGATGGGCCCGCGGCGTATTAGCTAGTTGGAGAGGTAAGGGCTCCCCAAGGCGACGATACGTAGCCGACCTGAGAGGGTGATCGGCCACACTGGGACTGAGACACGGCCCAGACTCCTACGGGAGGCAGCAGTAGGGAATCATCCGCAATGGACGAAAGTCTGACGGTGCAACGCCGCGTGAGTGATGAAGGTTTTCGGATCGTAAAGCTCTGTTGTGAGGGAAGAACAAGGGCGGTTCTAACAGGGCCGCCCCCTGACGGTACCTCACCAGAAAGCCCCGGCTAACTACGTGCCAGCAGCCGCGGTAATACGTAGGGGGCAAGCGTTGTCCGGAATTATTGGGCGTAAAGCGCGCGCAGGCGGTTCCTTAAGTCTGATGTGAAAGCCCACGGCTCAACCGTGGAGGGTCATTGGAAACTGGGAACTGGAATGCAGAAGAGGAGAGTGGAATTCCACGTGTAGCGGTGAAATGCGTAGATATGTGGAGGAACACCAGTGGCGAAGGCGGCTCTCTGGTCTGTTATTGACGCTGAGGCGCGAAAGCGTGGGGAGCAAACAGGATTAGATACCCTGGTAGTCCACGCCGTAAACGATGAGTGCTAGGTGTTAGGGGTTTCGATGCCCTTA
>NZ_JALBWT010000052.1:0-20297 GCF_023845525.1 Sinobaca sp. H24 | reverse complement strand
AAAGAACTTCAGATGCGTAATAATCGGTGATAGTTCAGTGAA
The DNA here is from genome assembly GCF_023845525.1 of Sinobaca sp. H24. Taxonomy (NCBI): domain Bacteria; kingdom Bacillati; phylum Bacillota; class Bacilli; order Caryophanales; family Sporolactobacillaceae; genus Sinobaca; species Sinobaca sp. H24. The sequence continues at coordinate 20,255 of NZ_JALBWT010000052.1, read as the reverse complement.
CTTTCATCGAATTCCATTTTAAAGCTGTACTTTACGATGGTTAAAATGTCCTGAATGATCTTCGTTATATCCAGTGTATTCATCATATCCTCGTTCAGCTGCGCATTCACGAGATGAAGGGCGATAAATCCAGCCTCATCTTCCGGCAGAATTACGTTGAAACGGTCACAGATCATATTCAACGCTTCCAGCCCCACTTTAATTCCTCTCTATAGAGGTTCTTTGTTTCCCATAAGAGACCGTTTTTTAATGGAGAGTCCTTTTGTGTGGCGTTCGACTGCAAAATGAATATGATCCGTCAGCGAATATAGATGCTGTCGTTGAGTTTTTTCCAAGCTCGGCCCTGGCGTACTGAATAATTTCCTCTGAGAGCTCCATGTAGTCCAGCGGAAGCTCCGCAATAAGATCCTTAAACTTTTTTGTAATATCTTTGTCTTCCGAAGTGAAGATTTTTTCTACTTTTGCTCATCAATATCTTCTTTTACTTTTTTGTTAAAAGCAATTCCACGCCCCATCACGATAACTTCCTGCTTGTCCTTGACGGAGACGACTACATTGTTATTGAGTATTTTGCTGATCTTCACTTCTTCCACCTCCGATAAACAAAAAGGCAAAACCTTCCCTTTTAGTGGGAATCGGTTTTGCCTGATTGAACAGTACAATCCGTTATGTATTCGCTTACAAAGATCATATAATACTAGTCATAAATGTGCAACTACTTTTTTTATTTTTTCGTTTTTTGTGTATAAAAAGGGAACTCCTATCTATCTTAATGTAAGTGCTTTCCTTATATAACTCTATTTTTTTCCTTTATTAAAAGGATATAGAAGCCTTAGAATCCTTGTCAGAAAATTTGCAACGATCGTTGTTTTCTTATTTTGCTTCCCTTAACATAAACAACTACATACTATACCGACTAACATTCAATGAAGGAGGAATCGCATGGATGACACGCTGCTTTATCAATCTGCTTCGCAGCTGGCCCGCATGATTCAACAACGGGAGCTTTCGTCCGGGAGTTAATGGAAGCGTCGCTTGCACGCATCCGCTCGATTAATCCTCATATTAATGCGGTTGTATCACTCGATGAGGAGCGGGCCCTCCAGGGAGCGGATGAAGCCGACCGAGCGCTCGCTTCGGATGCTTTAACAGGTCCTTTCCATGGGCTCCCAATAGCGGTAAAAGACACGCATCACGCTGAAGGATTTCCAACTACTTTCGGGTCGCTTGCTTTTAAAGATCATATTCCCACGAGCGACGACCTGATCACGGAGCGGTTAAAGCAGGCCGGCGCCATCGTGATCGGTAAAACCAACGTGCCTGAGTTTGCTGCCGGTTCTCATACCTTTAACCAGGTGTTCGGCACGACGCGAAATCCTATGACCTTACGAAAACCGCAGGCGGAAGCAGCGGCGGCGCAGCCGCTTCGGTGGCTTCCGGGCTGATTCCATTTGCGGATGGCAGCGATATGGGAGGATCACTCCGTTTTCCAGCCGCCTTCAATAATGTTGTCGGCCTGCGTCCTTCCCGGCCGGCTTCCGATGTATCCAAAGGCCGCCCCTTTTTCCCCGCTCGCTGTCCAGGGCCCGATTACACGAAACACAGAAGATGCGTTCTTTATGCTTTCCGCTCTGGCAGGCCCTGATCCGCGTGCTCCCATCTCGATTGAAGAGCCCGGCAGTGTGTTTACAAAGCCGCTTTCTAATGATATTTCCGGTCTTAAAATCGCCTGGTCAGCCGACTTCGGCGGGCAGCTGCCAATCGAACCGGAAATCCAGCGCGTATTTAAAGAGCAGCTTTCTATTTTTGAAAAAGATCTGGGCTGCGAACTGGAAGAAGCCTGCCCGTCTTTTCAGGAGGCAGAAGAAGCCTTTCAGATTCTAAGAGCCTGGGAGTTCGAGCTCACTTATAAAGACATAGTCAACAATCATGGAGACCTGTTGAAAGACAGCTTCATGACCAACTTTCAAAAAGGGCAGCGTCTCAGCGGCCCGGATATCGGCCGGGCTGAACAGCTCCGCCATGACCTGTACCACCGGCTCCGATTATTTTTGAAACCTATGACGCGCTTTTGCTTCCAGTCAGCCAGGTGGTTCCTTTTTCCGCTGATATTGAATACCCGACTTCCATTAACGGCCTTCCAATGAATTCCTACCTGGACTGGATGAAGTCATGCTATTACATTTCTGCAGCCGAAACCCCGCCCTGTCGATTCCGGGAGGCTTTACCGCAGACCACCTGCCAACCGGGCTGCAGATAGTGGGCCCTCACCATGCGGATTACGAAGTACTCCGGATCGGTCAGGCTTTTGAAAAAGCAGCGGCCTATGGTGAAAAACGACCGGTCTTTCCTGCTGTAACAAACGAATAAAAAAAGAGGAGCTGTTATGATGCTGGATCCATTATTTGATCAACTCGAAGACCTGCTGCCCGAGATGAGTGCGTTCCGTCGGGATCTGCACATGTTTCCCGAGCTGTCGCACCACGAAACAGAAACGCCTAAAAAAGTAGCGGCCTATTTAAGCGAACTGGGACTCGAAGTAAAAACCGGCGTCGGCGGACGGGGGGTTGTCGGCATTCTGCGCGGGATAAACCCGGAAAGACGGTAGCACTGCGGGCTGATTTTGATGCCCTTCCGATTCAGGAGGAAAACGATGTGCCGTATAAATCACGGATTGACGGCGTGATGCACGCCTGCGGCCACGATATTCATACCGGAGCCCTTCTCGGCACTGCCGCCGTACTGTCCAAAAATAAAGACATACTGGAGGGTACTGTTGTGTTTTTGCATCAATTCGCAGAAGAAGTCATTCCAGGAGGCGCCAAATCCATGATTGATGACGGCTGCCTGGATGGGGTTGATGTCGTTTATGGCGCGCACGTTTCTTCTCTCCACCCCCTTGGCACAATCGGGTTGAAGGAAAAGAATGCCATGGCGTGCGGAGATACATTTGAAATCGAGATCTCCGGACGCGGCGGTCATGCGGCAACACCCCACTTAACCGTTGATCCATTAATGGTTGGAAGCCAAATGATGATGAACCTTCAGCAGATTGTCAGCCGGCAGGTGGATCCCGTCAAACCGGCGGTCGTTTCGGTAACCGCCTTTAATGGAGGCGACAGCTTCAACGTGATCCCCGACACCGCCAGGATTCAGGGAACGGTCCGCACGTTTGATAACGACGTCCGCGATGCGATTGAGAAATCAATGGAATCTATCGTCACTACTACCGGCGAAGGACTCGGTGCCCATGTGGACTTCACGTACACGAGAGGCTATCCCGCCGTCTGGAACCACCCGGAGGAAACGAAACGTGTGGAGAAGATCGCGCAGAATACGCCGGGCGTGCAGCAGATTGAATACATTCAGGAGCAGATGGGGATGGAAGACTTCGCCTACTACCTGCTCGAGCGTCCCGGTACGTTCTTCTGGGTCGGCGGCGCGCCTGCCGGAGAACCAATATACCCGCACCATCATCCAAGGTTTGATATAGACGAACGTTCGATGGTCGACATCGGCAGGCTGTTTATAGGCACGGTTTATCAGTATCTGTCCGGGGTGGAAGAGCCGGCTCAGCCGGAGACCGCTCGTGCGAAGTAACATATGTCCCGCTGACTAAATAAAAGGAGGAGAACCCCATGAATAGTGATGTGATGGCGCTCGCCAACAGCGCTCCGCTTTGGATTATGGCTTTTATTGTAGTAAGTATCGTCATTTTTCAGGGCATCGTGTTTTTAAGGCTTTCGATTAAAACGGCTCCCGACATTGGTATGAGCTCCGACGAAGTAAAAAGCTCCATAAAAACAGGATTCATCAGCTCGCTTGGTCCCTCCTTCGGTATTGCAATTGTTGTTGTGTCGCTTCTGGCCCTTCTTGGTTCTCCGATAACGTTAATGCGTATCGGTATTATCGGCTCCGCGGCTACAGAATCAGCTGCCGCAGGAATCGGGGCGGACGTGTTCGGCGCCGATCTCGGAAGCGCCGCTTTTAACGAACAGGCCTTTACAACGGTTGTCTGGACGATGTGTATCGGCGGTATGGGCTGGCTGATCTTTACGGCTCTTTTCACTAAATCCCTCGGCTCTTTTCAAAAGAAGGTCGTTAACAAGAACGCCAAAGCGATGGGACTCGTCTCCACGGCCGCGATGCTTGGCGCGTTTGGCTATCTCGCCAGTGATTCCATGACCGGCGGCATGAGCTACATTGTTGCCGGAACGATATCAGCGGCTGCCATGATGCTTCTGATGTTTGCCTCGCAGCGGCTTGATGTGAACTGGCTGAAGGAATGGGCGCTCGGCATTGCTTTAGTTATCGGAATGACCGGCGGTTACTTTACGAGTATTCTTTAAAAAACGAAAGGGGTTTGATGAATGAAGGAGTGAATGCCCGCTCGGTGCCGGCATCGGCTAAAGCGGTCGGCATGGATCTTTTTCACGAGAAAGCCCATTTCTGGGGACGTACGACACTCTGGCTGTTGATTGCTGCCTGCCTGCTGCCGCCATTGTATCTATCCTTTGGTCTCGGATACCATCCCGGCTGGGGCGTCATTTTAGCCGGTATTATAGGATATGCCGCCTTTATCGGTATTATGTGGGTGCTTGAGCCTATTACCTACTACCCGACGCTTGGCATTGCCGGAACCTATATGGCGTTTCTGACTGGAAATATCGCCAATATGTGCCTTCCCTGCTCGGCTGCGGCGCAAAACGCCATCGGGGCCGAGCCCGGGACGAAAAAAGCAGAAATTGCTGGAGCCCTTGGTATCGCGATTGCCTCTCTTGTAAATATCATCGTCATTATCAGCATTATTCTCGGGGGTTCCTACATTATTACGATGCTGCCTGCTCCGGTGGAGAGTGCCTTTGCTTTCGTACTTCCTGCCATCTTCGGTGGCGTGCTCGGGCAGTTTGCCTACAAGAATCCACTGTACGGCGCGATTGCCCTTGCGATTGGCGCAGCCGTCGTGTTCTCCCCGATCTTCAGCTTAATTAAAATTGTCATCTGCGTCGTATTGACGATTGCGATTGTGCTGTTTCTCGAACGGAAGAATTTGAAGGAAGCGTAAATAGAAAAAAGCCGTCTCTCTAACATATAGAGGCGGCTCTTTTTGTGATTTAATAAACTTATGAATATAAATTTTCATTTCAGCTCAAAGTATTCCTAGATCAAAAAGTAAATTATTCATACTTTTAGGATTCTCTACTATTACCGTGTTATCACTTTGAACCCACATACAAACAAATTGTAATTTTTGAACTGTATTTTTCACTTTATTATATTCAATTCTAATTCTCTCAATGTCTGGATTTGCAAGTATGTATATATTATTCCACTCAGAGTTCGCTGATTCATACTTCATTAGTGTATATATTTGTCTAGCCATATGATTCACTAATTGACCATGATCAAACACTTCATCATCAGCAGCGCTATTTTTTCGTGATCCTTTTGATTCTACATAAATGCTAACGTTATTTTTTTTAGCTTTTACATCTACTCCCTGCTGTCTTCCTGTTAACGGAATCTCACAGTCAAACCCCTTACTTATTAGAAAACTTGCGACCGCTTGATTCACTGTGTCTTCATTCATTAAAAACGCATCAGATTTTCTTAAGTTTTTTTATTCACAGGCATTGGTCTATCTCCTCTAAAAATTTTATAATTAATCATTATATGTATATTTCTATCCTATCATTCCTATGTAAGATTTCTTAAAAAATTTTTTATTTTAGTATCCTGCAAATTTTATATGCTATTATATGTAAAACAAGAAATGAGGTGCTTTCTATGAGCGAAAGCCTAAACTTATACGTAGATGATTTAAGAGACTGTCCAGAAGGATTTGTTGTTGCCCGAACGGCAGACGAAGCTATTCATTACCTGGAAACTCATCCTATCAATATTCTATCGCTGGACCATGATTTAGGCGAGGACAAGGAGGGCCAGCTTCTTCCAACCGGCTATGACCTGGTTAAAACTTTCTGTGAAAAAGGCTACCACGCCAATAAAATTTATATGCATACCGACAACGGCGTCGGCCGCGAGAATATGTATCAAACGCTCAAGGGCGCCCAGCGCCGAGGTTTTATTTCGGATGATATTGAAATATTTCATTACTCCATTACCGAAAACAAGTATTCAGGCGATTAGCAGGATGCCCGCTATTGTCTGGATCTTTTAATTGATATGTTTACTCTTACCAAGCCTACTGTACTGAACAATACCTGTAACAGCACCTGCTGTTAACGATAAAGAGATGATCATGACAATATACTCCCGTCCGTAAGTAGCATTTTCCGGGACAGCGATGCGATTCCAATCAAATAAATCCATTACAAGAAGAGATTGACCCCTTTTGGGGGCCGGTCTCTTCTTTTTATATAAGTAATTTTAATCATTGCATCCGATCTCCAGCCTTACGTCTTAAAACATTTAGTTTATTACAAACATTGATGTATAATAAATTATAGTGTATTATACACAGTATAAATACGAGGTGATGATATGAGCGATTTATTAAATTCTTTAGTAACCGAACTTCGACGAGGTTCTTTAACTTTAGCTGTCTTAAGTCAATTGAAGACTCCACAATATGGATATTCATTGGCTCAGCGTTTAAATGACCATGGGATGAAAATTGACCAGAGTACTCTCTATCCTCTGCTGCGCCGACTGGAAAAACAGAAAGTAGTTTCAAGCAGCTGGGATACTTCCGAAAACCGGCCACGGAAATATTATGTATTGAGTGAATACGGAGAAGAGGTTTTTCAGGCGTTGAAAGGCCATTGGGAGAACACGACAAAAGAACTTAACACACTTTTGAAAGGAGGGAATAACAATGAAGATGATTGATAAATATATACATGATGTAACAAGCCGCCTGTCACCTGCAGTTCAGGATGATGTCGCACTTGAATTAAAATCATCTATAGGCGATATGCTTCCTCCAGACTATACAGAAGAGGATGTAAAAGAGGTATTAGCCGAATTTGGAGACCCTATCAAATTGGCCTCTCAATATCGGGAGCACCCTTCCTACTCCTTTGGACAACAGGTCTATGATTTTTGTTCTTCTTCTTTAAAAGTAACAGGTTTTATATTTATATATGATAGTTGTAATAGCTGTTACGGGAGTTATGACAGCTATTACAGGAGAAGGCGGCCTTTTCACATTAGTTATGGCCATAAGTGGTGATTTAATTGGAGCTGTACTGAATATTGTTGCCCACGTGTTTTTCTGGAGCGTTCTCGTACTCATTTTTCTGGAACGCATTGGTGTCAACCGCGATGGGAATTCCTCTGCATTAACCGGAAAACCCTGGAAGCCTGAAGATATAAGCAATACATTAACCACTCCATGGAAGAAAACAATCTCTAAAGCATCAATATATTTAAGCTTTTTTTGGACCGTTTTCTTAACCATTGCATTCTTTACTTTTGCAAACGGAACTTCTGCGGATGAAATTTCATTATTTAATATCCCTCTTTTACATGCTTTCCTTCCTTTTGTAGTTATTTTGGCAGCGGCAGCGCTTGCTTTAAACCTTTACAAACGGAAAGTCGGCTATTGGAATAAGAGTTTGGCCGTATCAAATGCTGTTTTTCACTTTGCCTTTGTTGTTTTTCTTATCGTGTTTGCCAGCCGGGCTTCTCTATTCAATCCAGCATTTATGCTGTATCTTTCCGAAAGATTTGCTATACCCGTTGGTTTGATTGAACTGTATCAATATATAGTATTGTGGACTATCGTATTATCCATTATTTCATTCGTGATTTACCAAGCAATAAGCGGTTTCAAAAAAGCCCGAATTAAATATTTCTAAAACCAAAAAGGCACGGCTTCTAAAAGAAGCTGGTGCCTTTTTTATACTTGAAAGCTTTTCAAGAATGAAAAATATCCCAAACAAAAAAGCCATAGACCTTTTCTATGGCTTTTCATCTATTCTTCTTATAAAAATCTTCTATTCTTTTCTTTCTGCTCTGTATGATACCGTCCCTTTGGCAAGACCAGAGGCGAGCGTGACACCGGATCCTCGATCACCATACAGTCCAGGTTATAAATATCCTTAATCAGCCCTTCTGTAATCACTTCCGATGGTCTTCCCTTTGCCATCAGCTGCCCCTGCCGCAGCGCAAAAATGTGATCGGCATAGCGTGCTGCCAGGTTCACGTCATGCAGCACCATCACAATGGTTGTGCCGTACTTTCGGTTGAGATCGGTAAGCAGGTCCAGTATTTCCACCTGATAGGTAATGTCGAGAAACGTGGTCGGCTCATCCAGAAACAAAATATCGGTCTGCTGGGTTAACGCCATCGCAATCCAGACGCGCTGCCGCTGCCCGCCGGACAACTCATCAATGTTCCGGTCGGCAAGCTCGGTAATATTCATCGTTTCCATTGCTTCGGCAATCGCCTCATAGTCCTCTTTCGTCCAGCTTTTCAAAAACGATTGGTGCGGGAACCTCCCCCGACCGACCAGGTCGGCGACGGTGATGCCTTCCGGCACAATCGGCGACTGCGGCAGAAGCCCGACAATACGGGCAAGCTGCTTGGACGGGATTTTGTGTATGGCTTTGCCATCCAGCGTAATGTCGCCTTGCTTCGGCTTCAAAAGCCTTCCCATTGCCTTTAACAGCGTAGACTTTCCACAGGCATTGGCTCCGATAATGGTATTGATTTTATTGCTGTAAATCTCCACGTCAATATGGTCGAGAATCATTTTCTGGTCATACCCTGCAACGATTTGTTCAGTTTGGAACTGATGCGCCGGCTTCATTATAAACTTCCCCTCCGATTCATTTGGATTAGCAGAAACAGTAAAAAGGGAGCGCCCAGGACACCGGTGATAATACCGACCGGAAATCTGGTGCCAAAAGCAAACTGACCAAGCAGATCGGCTCCGAGGACAAGGTTCATCCCGAGCAGACCTGCTGGAATCACGCTTGATGCGCTGCTTCCTATCAGCCTTTTAGCGATAGGCCCTGCCAGAAATGCTACAAAGGCAATCGGTCCCGTGACCGAGCGTGGCAAGCGCAATCATACAGACGGAGCTGACAATAAGGAGTATTCTCGTTATATTCGTGTTCAGGCCTAACGATACTGCTGCCTGTTCCCCGAGCTCCAGCACGCTCAAATGCCGGCTGAGGGCAATAACAATAGGGGCGCATATTATAATGCCAATAAGTAAAGGCAGTATCGCATTTAACTGCGAGCCGTTCAGGCTTCCGCTGAGCCAGCGCAAAGCCGTCGCCAAATCCTCCTGCCTGCCGATCAGCTGCAGATATGAAATAAAGGCGCCCAGCATCGCCTGGAAACTAATTCCGATCAAAATCAAACGTCCGGTGGAAAAAGTACCGATTCTTGCAAATCCGTAAATAAGCATCACGGTAACAAGCCCGGCCACTAATGATGACAAGGACACAACGGCGTTGCTCGTTTGGAGCACCAGAATACAGAACAGAGCCGCCGCACTCGATCCCGCGGTAATACCCAGAATCTCCGGATTTGCGAGCGGATTGCGCAGCATGGTCTGAAACACGTTACCAGCGATACCGAACGCAAAGCCGGCCAGCAGTCCAGCCAGCATCCGCGGCAGCCGGATCGTGTTAATCGCAAACGAGGCACCGTCAATGGATTCACCCATAAGCGTGCGGACGACTACATCGACCGAATAAATCGTATTACCGAGCAGCAGCATCGTACTGCACAATACCAGCCCCAGCAGCACAAGCAGGCCGTTTACGAGAAGCCAGCGTCTTTTTCGCTGCCGTCTTTCTGTTTTTATGACATGAATTGTTTCCGCCAGCATTATAACGACCGCACTTTCATTCGAACTGCCAGGAAGATAAGAAGCGGTGCGCCGATAAAGGCGGTAACAACGCCTGCTTCCAGCTCTCCCGGGCTTCCGAGAAGTCTTCCGCTCACATCTGCGGCGGTTAATATAACCGCCCCTGTCATCGCGGATAGTGGAATAATATATCGTAAATCAGGTCCCAGCAGCAGTCGCACAAAATGAGTGGACATCAGTCCGATAAAAGCGATCGGCCCTGCCAGCGCCGTTACGGCCCCGCATAGAATCACTCCTGCGAAAGCCGCGGTAATTCGAAGTATACCCGTCCGCACGCCCTGTCCGGTAGCGACCTCATCTCCGAGTGCCAGCGCATTCAGTGCCGAGGCCGAGCCTACGGCCAACAGAACCCCGATAACTAATATAGGAAGAAACGTCAGAATGCTGTTCCAGCTGCCTGATCCTACACTTCCCACCTGCCAGAAACGAAACTGATCCATAATATGGCCGCGCGGGAGAATGATCATGCTGATCAAAGAGGACAAGGCGGCACTTGTGGCTGCTCCTGCGAGCACCAGCTTCAATGGCGTCGCTCCTGCAGGACCCATGGAGCCGATGCCGTACACAAACGCGGCCGTGATAAGGGCGCCGATAATAGCGACTGTGATGTACTCGCCGGCTGTGCTGATATTCCAGAACGCCAGCCCCATCACGACAAACAAAGCCGCGCCCGTATTGACTCCCAAAATGCTTGGATCCGCAATCGGATTGCGGGTAACAGCCTGCATAAGAGCACCCGATACACCGAGTGCCGCACCGCAGCATAAGCTGAAGACCGTCCGCGGAATCCGTTCCTGAACGACTCCGGCACCGTATGATTCCGCGCCTGAGAACGTCACGCCGGCTATAAGTTCATTCCATGTGATTGTTCGTGCCCCGAAAACGAGCGACAATATAATACAGGCAAGTAATAGAATAAAAGAAAAAAAGAGCACTATGGTTAAGTGCTTAGGCATGTATACGGGCAGCGCCTCTTTTTTTCTCCAGGTGCTATTCATCGGATTCGTTTAACGTTTCGTCAATCAGCTCTAAATAGTCATCAATGGTATAGGAGATAGAAAGCGCCGTCGGCGTTCCGGAAGCTCCTACTACACTTTCCGCGTCCACAAATGCGACATTCCCATTTTCAATGGCGTCGATCTGACCGAGCTGCGGATCCTCTTTTACCGCTTCATACAATGCTTCATCGCCGTATCCCATGATGATATCGACATCATCAAGTACGTCGGCATTCTCTGCGCTCAGCGTCATCGAAAAAGCGGACTCGTCTTCAATTACGTCGTCCAGCCCTGCTGGATTCTCCAGGCCAAGCTCATTTAAAAAGGATACGCGTGGATCAGCAGGCGTATAGAAATGCATCTCTGACAGATCATTGGCGGAAAAGTTAACCCATGCTACGGTTTTACCTTCCAGATGGGAATACTCGGCTGTTTTCTCTTCGATCAGTGTCTCCGTGTCAGTGATCAACTGCTCGCCTTCTTCTGCCATACCCATCCCCTGGGAATTCAGCGTAATCTGATCACGCCATGATGTCGTCCAAGGCATTTCCGGATAGGCAACAACCGGTGCAATCTCGCTCAGCAGATCATAATCTTCCTGGGTGATCCCGGAATAAGCGGCTAAAATCACGTCCGGGTTGCTGTCGGAGATTGCTTCGAAGTCAAGGCCGTCCGTATCCTGAAAAACGGTCGGATCATCCATTCCGAGTTCATCCATTTTTTCCTGCGTCCAAGGGAGCACGCCGTTCTCATTTACCGGGCCGAAGTTTGCCGCTGAGAATCCGACAGGTACTTCCTCAAGAGCCATCACTGTATCCTGGTTTCCCCATTGAATGGTTGCGACCCGCTCCGGTGTTTCTTCGATAACGGTCTCTCCAAACGCATGCTCAATAACGATTGATTCATCGCCTCCGGATTCCTCAGAACCTGCTGCTTCCGAACCAGACTCCTCTTCTCCACCGCCACATCCTGTTAATACAGCCGCCATACCGGCCGATGCGATTGTAAGACCTAACATCTTTTTCGATTTCTTTCCAAGTTTCATGTATTCTTCCCCCGTCGGTTATATGTAGTATTCATCATGCGGTGAAATTGATAATCATTATCATTAATATAGAATACTATCTGCAGCCTGTCAATTGCTTTTTAGACATAATAATTATTTCTCCCGCGCTGTACTGCTTATATTTTCTTTTGTAAAAGTCTAAAGTACTATGTTTGACTTTAAGTAAGCGGGGTATATTAAGCATAAAGAACTAAAAATAACCAATTGACAGGAGATAAGCACCATGCAATACACCCCTCAAGTACAAGTATTAGAAGATCAGGCCGTCCTGCGTACGTTGGAACATTCTCTCGCTATGGTCGAGTTCAATCCGCTTGGAGAAGTAATCTGGGTCAACGACAATTTTGCTTTTGCGATGGGCTACCACCCATCCGACATGATCGGGATGCAGCACCGCCAGTTCTGCACCGTTGAATTTGCACAGAGCCAGGAATATCAGACATTCTGGAGAGAACTGCGTTCCGGACGCTCGTTCCAGGATAAAATTCAGCGCCTGACAAGAGATGCCCGCCTGATTACGCTAGAAGCCACGTACATGCCGGTGTTTAATGAGACCCGTGAAGTTCAGGCAATCGTGAAAGTCGCTACCGATATTACGACAAGAGAAAATGACATGCTTTCGTTATCGAGTGAAGTAAAACAGACGTCCGACCACCTGCTCGAACGGGCGCAGATGGGACGCGTGAAAAGCGACAAAATTACGCAGAGCTCCGATGCCATTGTGCATGAAGCCAACAGCAACCTTACAATATTAAAATCATTGGAAAATCAGGCAGAGTCCATCCGCGGCATCGTGCAGACGATACGCGAAATTGCCGAACAGACCAATCTACTGGCGCTCAATGCCGCCATTGAAGCGGCCAGAGCCGGCGAACACGGACTCGGATTCAGCGTAGTAGCAGAAGAAGTACGCAAGCTTGCCACCCGGGCGCAGTCTTAGATTCAGGAAGTAAACCAGCACGTAAAGGGTATTACGGAAGAAGTAAGCAAAATCAGCGAAGGCACTGTTCGCTCCCAGCAGGGAACGAAAGAAAACCAGGTACACATTCAGGAAGCGGTAAAAGAATTTGAACATATCGAAAAAGCCGCAAATCAGCTGGAAATGCAGGCCAATCAGTTAAAAAATATTTTATAATTCTTGCATATAACAAAAAGCTTCCTCCATCGAATCTGGAGGAAGCTTTTTTCAACTTTAAGCAGAAACCGTTTTTCTTTCCTGCATCGTATGAATCTGTTTCATCGCAAACCGTGCGATCGGCTGCGCAAAAAGGATCTCGATCCAGAACGCGATACCGAAGTTACGGGGCCAGATATGCAGAAACTGCTGCATTGGATCAAGGCTGATATGTCCCGTGCCGACCCACATGCCGATACACGTCATAATGAGAGAAATAACGGTAACATTCAGTACAATTGTCAGGAGAATTTTTGCATTAAACCCATCCTCTTCTGCAGTAAACAACGGCATCACTTTTCCAACGAGCGGTCTTGCGATAAACATCACCACCAGCATGACGATGATCCACATGATTGGCAGGATCTGCAGCATTTCTACGTAGACCTGCAGGGAAAACCCCCGCTCCAGGCCGACGATAACCGGAGCGATCGTATTAACAGAAAGAAACGAAACAATTAACATGAAGAGAATGCCTTCCTTCGCATTCTGTGGAAGACGTGCTTCCTGGTGAACCTGTTCTGACATGATTCCAACTTCCTTTCTATAACTGCTTCGTCAGTATAGCGGGAAGAGGCATGCCTTCATAAGTGAACATTTTGTGAACGTTTTAGTCATTTTACTTTTCTATAAATTACCTTGAAATCCCGCTCCCAGGTCACCCTGTCGTATGCTTTTTCCCAGACGCTTTGGATAACATCCTGCGAGGCATTGATGTCCCCTGTAAAACGCTGGGAGAAATCCAACGGCGAAAAGTCAGAGGCCTCTCTCCACAGCTTCCACGTATGATGATCCAGGCTCATCCGATAGAGGCGCGTCAGACCCCGTGAATCAAAATAATGCTGCAGGTACGTTTTGGCTTCCACGTCATAATCATAAATGATTGTACTGCTTGGGAAGTCTGGCTGATCAATACGGATACGCTGCATCATATACCGCTCCTCTTCTATCCACTCAAACACGGTTCTCCCGGAAATAGTACCCAGATGCGGGTGGATGACTTTCAGCTCCCATTTCCCTATAAAGAAAGTCAGTTGTTCTATGGCTGTCTCCCTATTCATTACGAAACGTCCCCCCCTTTCGTCTGAATGTTATAGGTATCAAAACCATCGTAATGGATCCTCTATTTTAACGTTTTCTTTTATATAACATTCTAATCAAAAAAGTAACAAGAAAAGGCACGCCCAATATAGCTGTTGCGATCCAGTTCGTTGACTCAAATATAAAATTCAGGCTGAATACAATCAAAAAGATCGCCAGGAAAAGATACATGGTATTGGTGGTTACTTTCCGCATAGACTGTTTCCGCTGCGCCTTGTTTTCACCAGCCTTATTATAATGTGGGGCTAAAAATAATCCAATACACAGACCTGCTATGACCTGCCCTAAGACAAGATTTCGATTGAATTCGTTATCTAGTATGTAACTCATCGCGGTGCTTATGACAAAAAATACAGCCATATACCCAATGGCTAATTTTAATCTCTTCATCGAATCCCTCTTTATTCTTATATTGTTATGCCCCTATTCCATACCTTCAAAAACAACAATCTTTAATGAAGAAATAGTCGCTAACTGCTATACTCATTGTATCTTCATACACTGGAAGGAATGACTTACTTATGCCTAAAAAACAAATCAGCGTTGTTGCTGCTGTTATAGAAAACGATCAGAATGAATTACTATGTGCGCTCCGTAGTCCTGATATGTCTTTACCAAACCTGTGGGAATTTCCCGGTGGCAAAGTAGAAACCGGAGAAGACCTACAAACAGCAATTGAACGTGAGATTAGCGAAGAACTGCACTGCAACATTAAAGCAGGCGACGTTTTCCATCGCCATGTTCACGAATACGATGCTTTTATCATTGAGCTTATTTGCTTACAAGCCGAGCTTATTTCCGGAGAACCAGTTGCTACAGAGCATGCCAAGCTTCTCTGGCTAACGCCCGATCTATTCTCTTCTTTGAACTGGGCCCCAGCTGATATACCGGCAGTAGAAGAGCTAATGGCTAAAGCTTCTCTGTCTTAAACTTTCTCCGTAAGCTCTCTATAGAGCTGAGCCGGAATAGAGTGCTGAAACTTCATTTGAAACATCACCGCTTTTCATTTTGAAAAGACTCTATGTTGAGCTCTCCCAAATAAATAAACGGTTCTACGACACTATTTTCTATCGTTTTATATTTCCGCACGAATAAATGAAGTCTATTTCCTTTTTCTTTATGCTCTATAATGCTCGTCCCACGTCCAGAGTTTTGCGCCATATTGTTTGGACTCTCCCACTGAAAATCAGTGGGACTTTTTATTTCATCTTTGTACATCAGTCGTTCTTCTGTATCAGCATCTTTATGAAGATCCACAAATAAAAACAAATCATTTCCACTCCGAAGCAGACCCGACCCTCGGAACGAAGAATGAGTGACTGTCGCATTCGATAATACCGCTGTGTCTCTCATTTGATATTGTTCATGTAGCTTAAAGAAAGGTATACCATAATCTTTTTTACCAAACTCTCGCTCGTAACGATGTAGTCCGTATTCAAGTAAATCGATTAAATATTGTTTGTACGTATCACTCTGAAGCAACTCTTCTAGAATCGAGCTACGAGTGATAGCCTCTCCCTGCCACTCCACTAATGCAGGTGAACGATCTTTTTCCCGTTGGTCTAAAAAGGCATGAGCAACGTTTTGCATCGCGTGCTGCACGCTGTCTCTATTTACTTGCTCTACCCAATGACGAATTTCATATGCTGCCTCTTCTATAGATAGTGTTTCTTGCTCGAGAAGGGCGAGGTATAAGCTAAACTCATGCGGTCGTTTGATTGGAAGCATCTTGGAAATCGCTTTGTATACGCTAGCCCAAACTTCATCTTGAAGCAACGTTATGATAGAATCTTCTTTTTCTATTTTCATGAGAAAATGGAGGTAGCTGCCTTCTTTTTGAATAAACTTCACCGGATCAGGGGCACCATCATACGTGTAATAATCCATCAGTTCATAGGCTGTTTTTCCATGACGAACTTTCTTAAATTCCATGTACTGTTCTTTCAAATAGGCCATGCTGTAAAAGGACTCTTGATCAATTTGGGCTAGAATTCGCTCTTGCGAAATCTTATCCATTTGAATATGAGTAGCGCCCGGTACGTGAGCAAATTCAGTGGCTACTGCTACCTTTAAGCTCTCTTTATCATAGTAGCGTTGACCGTTTAACGCGATCGCAATCAAGAAGCTCTTCGTATGATTACCAATAAAGTCTAGAACGGTTAAAAATTGTTTTCCAGGGTGCTTACGCAGTCCTCGTCCTAGCTGTTGAATAAATACAATTGGAGATTGAGTCGGCCTTAACATCAGTACAAGATTCACAGTCGGAATATCAATTCCTTCATTAAAAATATCCACTGTAAATAGAAACTCCAGAGGATGAGAGTCATCTTCTAAATCTCGAATAGCCGCTTCTCTCACTGCTCCACTATCTTCTCCTGATAAATATTGGCTAGGAATGCCTTGTTGATTAAAAGCGGCTGCCATAAATGCAGCGTGCTCTCGGTTCACACAGAAGCCTAACCCTCTTCGCTGCTCTCCGTCAAAACCATAAAACGCCATTTGTTCTGCAATAAAATTTACCCGCTTATGGACCTGCAGTCTTTTCGCAATTTCCGCTGTATCTTCTAGCCGAACGTCCGTTAAATCAATATCCGACAGATCGGTAATGCCAAAATAATGAAACGGAGCCACAATGTCATCCGCTAATGCTTCATGCAACCTAACTTCTAAAGCGACGTTATGATCAAACAGTTCAAACACAGACAGCTGGTCGCTTCTTTCTGGTGTCGCCGTCATACCTAATGTAAATTGGGGCGTAAACCAAGCAAGCACCTGTTCATACTGAGAGGCAGTCGCGTGATGAGCTTCATCAACAACAATATAATCAAACGTATCTGGAGCAAACGACGTATGGTGATTCGCTAGCGTGCGAATATTGGCAAATAAATACTCGGCGTCCCAGTCCTTTTTGCTTCCTGTCAAAACGCCAAAGCTACGCTGAAGGGAAGGCATTAAATGTTCAAAGGTTTCTTTCGCTTTTTGAAGAATTTCTTCTCTATGTACGATAAATAAAAGTCGTTTAGGCCGAACACGCTTTACATCAAAGGCAGACATATACGTTTTTCCGGTTCCCGTTGCTGCAATGACTAGTGCTTTTGTTTCTTTCAGGTCACGCAGTCGATCTAAATTGTCAATTGCACGACTCTGCATCGAATTCGGAACCACATATTCTGCTTTCTCATAAACAGCATTAGCTGTAAAAGCAACTCTTTCTGTATTGCGGTACATTTCACGATAGTCGTGCAGAAATTCCTCAGTCGCGATAATACTGCGTTCCCACAGCTGTTCATATTCTGACAGTACCCGATCTACAAAAGCAGCATGTTTCTTCGAGACAATCTCAACGTTCCACTCTACGTTACTCTTCAAAGCAGATTGCGTTACGTTGGAAGAACCAATAATAATCTTATACGAATCCGGATATTCGAAAATGTACGCTTTTGTATGGAACCCTATCTGTTTATCAGTGACAAACACTTTTAGATCAATGTGCTCAAATTCCTTTAACCGCTCCAACGCCTGAGGATCGGTAAAATTCAAATAGGTAGAAGTCATAATTCTTCCTCGAATCCCCCGCTTTTCTGCTTCCTTTAACGTATCCAAAAGCAGCTGCACACCGCTAAAATTAACAAAAGCAACGCCAAAATAGAAGCTATCACACGTTTGCAGTGAACTGGTAAGTTCCTTTAATAAATTATCCGACTCTGAGTTGACGACCAAACGATGCTCCATGGCTTAAGTGCCTCATTTCTGTATGTAAGAATGTTGTTCATTAGTTGACTTATATAGTCATAAACTTCTATAACAGACTTCCGTAAGTTAAATATATATGTCTAACCTTCACATTTAAAATAAATACTAATAATGAAAGATCTGACTCCAGATTTAAAAACTCAGATCTTTCATTTATATAAACTATAGCTTTTCTGCAATATTATTGAGCTGTTTCTGAATAACTGAGAAGTTAGCATTTAAATCTATAGTTTTCACACTAATAACGTTCCCATCCATCTTATAATCTTCATTAGGCACTGTTTCTTCTTCAGTTTTTGCATAGAGCAAAATCCCACTTACCAGACCAGTTTGATATTTGTCTTTATTTTTAACATAAGTATAAATCTGATACAGGTTGTTAGAGTGCAATGTTCTACGATTGCTCAAGTAATGCTTCTGCATAGAATATTGATAGTATTTTGTATCAATAATAATGATTTTCTCCCCTTTTTGAAGTGTGATATCACTTTTCATCACAGGAAGAAATTTTTTATCCCCGCTATCAATCTGCCAATCAATTTGTGAAGCAGAAGGCCGAAGAGAAGGATAATGTTTTTGATAATATGAGAGGACAAATTTTTCATAAAGTTTATGCATTGTCTGATCATCAATAAATTGGCTGTGTTTTTCTTGTCCTGCTTGAGAAGAAAATAGTATTCCTTTTGCTATGAATTCGCAAATACTAATTATCATTCGATAAGTCACATTACTTCGATTGTATTGTATTGCTTTCCAATTAACTGAATTTAAATTAACTACGTTAACGTGCTGGAAATGATTTATAAGCTTCTTCATTTCTTTTTTTCTCTTAGTTTGTACATTTTTCGACTTTATTAGGTGTTCGAAAGCCGTTTTAATAATTTGATTTAATTTAGTGTTTTCTGTGTATTCATCTGTCTTACAAATAAGCTGTTTTTTAAAAAGAGCTCTTTCCTTAATCGAATCTGAAACATCGATTCGACCCCTGGGAGAAGATAATAATTCTGTGTGCAGCAAATAATCTTTCGTTATTCCTCTTTTAATTTGCTTAGATACGCTTAGCACGAGTAGAGCAGCGTATAAGTCCTCTGCATGGTCAAAAGATTCAGTATCTACATGGGCAGTGCCATCATTTTTTAAGAACCGAAAAGCATAGGCTAGCATATAATAAATATTTTGAACTTTAATCATGCAGGACTTCCCGTAAACTTCTAGACCAGTCAATTATAGTTTCAGGCTCATCAAACCAATACTCTTGAAGAAGGGGAATGAGCTCATACTCAATAACGCTTGTTATCCATTCATCATTTATTAGTTCATTGGTATACAAATAGCTATGACCTATCACAAACCCTTTTCCTAGTGCCTCATCATTTGAAATAGCTTCATTTAACTGTTCTACTACACGAACCAACTTTTCAAAACCAATGGAATTTGTTTGATTGATATACTGTTGAAATTCGCTAGATTGAAACGCAGGACGTAATTCGAAAAAGGCAAACCGCCGTCGAAGAGCATAGTCCATCATTGCTAAACTGCGGTCAGCAGTATTCATCATTCCAATAATATGAACATTTGCAGGAACAGTAAACAATTCATTCGCATACAGTAACTGAAGCTTTTCTCCCCGCTTATCTTTTTCGATTAACATCAATAGTTCGCCAAAAATTTTGCTGAGATTCCCCCGATTGATTTCATCTATTATAAAAAAGTAGGCTTGCTCACTATCTTCTTCAGCCGTTTTGCATAATTCATAGAAAGGTCCATGACTCAATTTAAAACCATTCTCTGTAGGTCGATACCCCATCATAAAATCTTCATAGCTGTAGCTTTGATGAAATTGAATTGTCTTAATACGTGAAGTATCTTTTTTCTGCATTAAAGAATATGCCAGTCGTTTTGCAGCAAAAGTTTTACCAACCCCCGGCGGTCCTTGAAGAATAAGATTTTTCTTTACCAATAATAAATTAGCTAATTGCTTATACTGATGCTCCTCTAAAAAAACCTCATTTAAAAAATGTTCCTTTGTATATGTATCGTATTCAGGCTTTGGTTCTGGTATTGTATCAAAAATGTTATTAAGTTTTATTATATACTCTTTATAATTGGTTACATCAGTAAGCGTTTTTACAGCTGCTTTACCTGGATGTGTCCATTCGCCTTTATGGGTCCAGCGTATTTTATGAATATGCTGATAGTCACTGCGGTTATCATCATATATATAGTCTGATTCTACGATTCCTCTTCCAACAATAACGTGTAGTCCTTTTTTCGCAAAAACAATATCTCCTGCTTTAATTTCATTGCAAAACTGCC
>NZ_JALBWT010000051.1:0-27753 GCF_023845525.1 Sinobaca sp. H24 | reverse complement strand
AAAGCTGGTGTAAAATCATATCCATCGCTTTCTTGCATTCTCTTATACACCCGGCCATGCAGGAGCACGTCTCCAGCAGCTCCAATCGTAATAGAGGTTTCATCATTTTCCGCCTGAACGCGCTCCTCTTGACTAACTTCTAACTGTTGATCTTCTTTTACTTTCTCATTAGTACAGCTTGAAAGTAAAAATAAAGCTCCAGTGAAAAAGTAGATAGTGGTACGCATGGCATCCTCCTCTAGAGAATATTTTTTATCTAATAAATATACCATAATATTCCTATTTTTCTAATACTTTATTATCTCTTTATTCTTTTCCACACAAAAAACCCCGTCATGCCTGAGCATAACGGGGACTGCTTTGTTATATAATCTGCTGCGTATTCCCAAATTGAAGGGACACCTGCTTGATTTGATGATGGTCTGTGTCCAATATTTTCCATCGTCTTCCGTCCCGCTCTACTACTTTATCCGGCTCAAGCGGCACGTTATTCATTTGAAGCAGCCGCCTATTGTATCAATATCCTCTTCATTTGAAAAGGTAATACCAAGCTGTTTTTCAATATCATCAAGGAGCGTCCGCCCATTAATATGGTACAGGCCCTCTTCCACTTTCTGGATATCGGAGACTTCTTCTGTATCGAATTCGTCGCGTATTTCACCAACGATTTCTTCGAGTATATCTTCCATTGTTACAAGACCGGCACTTCCACCATATTCATCAAGAAGCAGAGCCATATGAACTCTTTCTTTTTTCATATGAACAAGCACATCCTGGATGGCAGAGTGCTCCGGCATTACCGGCAGGCTCTGCATGTAATCTTTCAAATAATACGACGGCCTGCCGTAGTCGATTAGTATTTTCTTTACGTTTACAAAGCCAATCACGTTATTTATCGCCGTCTTTCTGTAACCGGATAGGGTATGCTCGTGCTCGTGAAAAATCTCCAGCATTTCCCTGGTTCATATCAACCCGGAGCGTGTTCATGTCGGTCCGGGGAATCATAATATCCCGGGCGGAGCGTTCATCGAACGCAAATATATTTTCCATATACTGTAGTTCCGTTTATTAATCTCACCGCTTTGAAAACTCTGCGTCATAATAATTTTAAGCTCTTCTTCTGAATGAGCCTGATCATGGCTTGCAGGTTCTACACCAAACATGCGCAGGAATAAGCGGGCTGAACCGTTTAATGTCCAAATAAATGGAAACATCAGCATACCGAACCAGTATAGAGGAGGAGCCAGCAGAAGAGTCATCTTTTCGGCGTATTGAATAGCCAGCGTTTTTAGGAGCCAGTTCTCCAATTACTACATGCAGAAATGTTACAACTGAAAAAGCGATCACAAAGGAAATAATGGTAGCCAGTGCCTGTGCCGTACCCAGACTGTCAAACAAAGGATACAGCAGGCGTTCAACAGTCGGCTTTCCAAGCCACCCCAGTCCAAGGGCCGTTACAGTAATACCAAGCTGACAGGCTGATAAATAATAGTCGAGTTTCTCCGCTACTTTTTTAGCCTTATCTGCTTTTTATTGCCTTCAGCAACAAGCTGATCGAGCCGTGACATACGTACTTTCACGACTGCGAATTCCGAGCCTACAAAAAAAGCGGTTAATCCTATCAATATAACCACTAATAATAAATTCATAATCAGTATAATGTCCAAAAGTCCCTTTAAAAGGGATTCACCTCCGTATTTTTTCCGCCGGTTCCGTCCGAGCGGGATGAATCAATTTATCTCCGATGCAGGAGCCAGCCTCTTTTTATGGAAAAAGAGAAAACACATAATCTTCGAACGTACTGTTATTCGAGGATATTTTACATGTCAGCCAATCCCTGCCTTTTATAAAGTAGATTAAATATACCACATTTAAACAAAAAAGAAAGATAAACGTTTGTAAATGTTGTGTGACATAACGATTTCTTCAATTTTTAAGGGGCATGAGAAACTTCGGCCTCACGACCAGAACATCGCAGCCGGCTCTGCGGACAATCCCCTCCGATACACTTCCAAGACGGATTCCTTTTTCCTGACCGGCACCAAGAGCCCCGGCAATGATCAGGTCCGCCTGACAACGCTGAGCCGATTCTTTTGGAATAATATGCTTGGGGGATCCATAATCCAGCATAAACATCATCTCATCCGCTTTATTCTCAGCAGCTAATTGCTTATACTTCTCCAGCAGAAGCTCGCCATTTTTCATATAAACATCCTGAATGTCTTCTTGAAACTGCTCCAACGAGTGCATTAAGGGTGGATGAAGCACATGGACAGCCGTTAAATCAGCTTCATGTTTCTTCGCGAGGGCAAGACCTGTCGTAAATGCATTAACAGCCATGGATGATTCATCGACAGCAATAAGAATATGCCGGTAATTGCTCTCCTCCGTTTCTTTATTCTTCACTACCAGCACATCACACCCAGCGTGTTTTACGAGACCTGCTGAAACACTGCCGAGCATATACCGCTCTATAGGACCAAGTCCTGAAAAGCCTGTCACAATTAAATCAATACTGTAAAGCGGAAGAATATCCTTTACGATTCTCTTTTCGGGAAATGGATCTCGTTTTATGATAGTCTGCACCTGTTTCAATCCAAATTCTTCAGCCAGTTTCTTTCCTTTCTCTAAAATAGCCAATCCGTTTTCTTCTGCTGCTTCTTTTATTTCTTCACGGAATAAAGGCACCCTGCTGTATTCTTTACTTTCGACTATATGACAGATATGCAGGCTGCTCTCGTGCTGGACTGCTAAATGAATCGCACGTTTTAAAGCCGCTTCCGACTGAGCAGATCCGTCCACCGCTGCTAAAATTCGTTTATATCGTTCCACCTTTCTCACCAGCCTTACCCGTATTTGTTACTCCTATTATAATAAAAAAGCTGCTTCTTCCATATGATATGTCTCACACTGGAAAAGTATTTTCTTTATGTAAAGCAAAAAAGAGCCTTGATGATAGTCTTCAAGGCTCTTTCCATCTATTCAATGCCAAGCGTTTTTTTATATCCTTCCAAATACGTTTTTTCAGAGGGCGATGCCTGTTCATACGCACTCATCGCACGATGCCATAATGGATATATTGGAGCCGGCCTTGCTGCTTCTTCGATTTTTTCTGTTTCCTCTTTTGTCAAAACAATGTCGAATGAAGCAATATTTTCGCTAAGCTGCTTTTCGTTTCTGGCAGCAATAACGACCGGGCCTACATTGGGCCGATCCTTGACCCAGGAAAGAGCAACCTGCGGCACGCTTGCCCATGATTGTCAGCTGCTTCCTGCAGCGTATCAATTACATTGTACAAACGTTCTTGATCCATGACCCACGGCTCCGGCCAGCCTTCTCCCTGCCTCGTATTCTTGGGAGCTTTTTGATGCCGGCTGATCTTTCCATTAAGCAGCCCTTCTCCAAGCGGGCTCCAAATCATTGAACCAACTCCAAGTTCACTGCCGGCAGGCAGCAGCTCATACTCGGCTTCCCTGGCTTCCGGACTGTAATATATCTGCTGGCATATTGGGGGAATAAGCCCTGCCTGTTCTGCGTAGGTGACTGTTTTCGCCAATGCCCAGCCGCTGTAGTTCGAAACACCCCAGTATCTGATTTTTCCGGATTTCACCAGGTCTGTCATCGCCTGAACTGTTTCTTCGATCGGGGTCTGTCCGTCCCAGAGATGTACGAAATAAAGGTCCAGATAATCCGTGTCGAGGCGCTGCAGGGATTCATCAATAGATGCTTCCAGATGGATTCTCGATGCACCGAGGGCATTCGGATTATTTTCAAAATGAAAGCCGGTTTTCGAAGTAAGAACCACATCCTTGCGGCGCCCTTTAATCGCAGCACCAAGTACCCGCTCTGCATCTCCTTTGGAGTACAGGTTTGCTGTATCAAAGGTATTAATTCCGGCTTCCAGCGAGAGATCTATCATTCGTTTAGCTTCTTCTTTTTTTATATTTCCAGTCGCTTCGAATCCGTTTGTACCGCTGAACGGCACGGTACCCAAAATATACTTGGGCACGCGAAGCCCTGATTTTCCTAATGTCATATACTCCATATTATTCCTCCATCGATCGTTTATTATTTTTCATGGGAAATAACTATTTTTCCAAAGAAATTCTGGCTTTTTCAGATGATGATAGGCCTCCTGTGCCTGTTCAAATGGGTACACAGTATCTATGATCGGAGACAAATTATAGGCAGTAATCGCTTTGTTCATCGCTTCAAACATATCACGGCTGCCAACCATAATGGTTCTTGTAGATGCTTTTCCAAATAAATCGTAGTAATCAATGTTTTCGCCTGTTTTACTTAATACCCCTATGAGCGCTATTTCGTCTCCGGGAGCGACGGATTGAATAGACTGCGGAAAAGTAGCCGAGCCTACAACTTCGACGACCCGATTTACTCCGCCGGGCACCAGCTCTTTTACTTTATTTCCCCACTCTGGCGTTTCGTTGTAGTTAATAATCTGGTCTGCGCCAATATCCGACAGCTTTTCTTCTTTCCAGCTGCTCGAAGTAGTGGATATAACCTGAATTCCTAAAGCTTTTGCAAATTGCACTGTAAAAACAGACACACCACCTGTTCCAAGCGTTAATACTGTATCGCCCGGCTCCAGCGGGGAAGGGCCTTTCAGGGCATTCCATGCAGTTACTGCTGCACACGGAAGTGCCGCTCCCTGTTCATACGTAAGATGATCAGGCAGTTTAACAAGTTCTTCCGGATGAATGGCTTTATAGTCCATCAGCCATCCGTCACTGTGGGAGCCGTAAGGTTCTATATACTCTGGCATCCTCTTGCCGCTGAACCACTCTCTTGTGAAATTCCCGGCTACTCTATCTCCCACTTTAAAGCGGCGTACATCGGGACCTGCTTCTATAATTTCGCCGGCGCCGTCAGACAGCTGTACCGTGTTATCGTTTAGTCTGCCGGGATAATTCCCCTCAACTAATGCTAAATCACGATAATTCAGCGATGTCGCTTTAACACGAACAAGTACTTCATTGCGGCCTATTTCAGGAATACTTTCTTCTGTCATTTTTAGTTGATCAATGCCTCCAGCCTGCTGCAGCCGAAACATACGATTTGCAGATTCTGTCATATTCAGCCTCCTCCTTAGTGTTACTCTCTTCGTATTCCCAACTTGAAAGGGGGTTTAAACGAATGCAGCTTTGCATATAATCCACTCTTTTAAAAATGCTGATACTATTATACGATTATATAGACTTTACTTTTCCTGGCGTTCGTTACAGGAATGGCAGTTATTTATGTCAGGAGTGTACTTATGACCCATTCACCTTCCAGCATCACCACTCAGGAAAAACGAAAGTATTATGTATGGATCCCTCTATTCACCAGTTTTCTTGCCGTTGTGCTAACATCCTTATGGCTTGTATCGATTCCTTCCTTCACCATATCGCCGGGTTAACAGCTGGCTTTTATATAGGTTCTCTTCTCACAGCAAAACGTTCTATCAAAAAAGAGCGGGCCTTGCGTGAAAAACCGGGAACGTATGCTCAGAAAAGAAACACCGTGTTGCTGGCAGCAGTACTTTCAATCGTTTTTGCGGTAACTATTATCCGATTTTTTATGCTTATTTAACGTCTATTTATTTAAAGCCTTTGATAATCATAAGAACGTCCAATGCTGAGAGATGAAAAGGAAGCGCTCTCTTTGTTATACTATTCTTTTATCAATTTATCGAAAAGGGGTATGAACATGGCAAAATACAGACTTGAAATCACGAATACGAACACGAATGAGGAACACAGCTGGTATTTTTATGAATTTGAACCAGCAAAAAATCATTTAGATGATATCAGCAAAACATTTGACCATGTAAAAGAGTACTCAGGAGAAAGCAGCGTAAAGGTGGAAGTACTGAAAGAACCAGCAGAAATAAATCCAGCTGATATATCTGCAATTGCGCATATGAATGTAGATATGCCCAAACGTTCTTTTCATATAGACAGCTTTACAGACATTCAGTCTTATGTTCATGAAAAATTAGGTTCGCCCGACGTATAATTTCTTAAGAATCGGCCATAAAAGCCGATTCTTTTTTTATATCCATATCCCGTCCATATCTTGATATATTTTGTTAATTTAAAAAATTCTGTTTAATAGTGATCCATTCTTTTACCTTATACGTTTCCTTTATGATTGGATGTTTTTTGACTATGCATTCAATAAAGGAGGATCGCCGCACGAATCATTTTGTTTATTATTTTAAAATTGAGAGGGGAACGTACAAATGAAAAAAAGAATTGTACTGCCGTTAACTTCCGTATTTGCTTTTACCGCATTCGCAGGCACCGCAGCCGCTGACCATGAGGGCCGTGAATTTCTAGTCGAATTGACTCCTGATGAAGTAACAAGCGAAGTCGAAACGGATGCTATGGGACAGGGTCATTTCGAAGTAAGCGAAGATGGCGATTCCATTGAATATTCCTTACATGGTGAAAACCTCGATGGCGCAGTAGCTGGACACCTGCACAGCGGTGTTAAAGGAGAAGATGGTCCACCAGCTGAGCTGGTTCTATTTGAAAATGATGAACCGATGAATTACGACGGCGACGTAGCTTCCGGTACTTTGACCGAAGATGATTTGATTGGTGAGATGACATGGGAGGAAGTATCCATGGGATTAGTAGCTGGTGAAATTTATACGGATGTGCATACAGAAGAATATCCTGACGGTGAACTCCGCGGTCAGCTCGATGAGGACGCACAGGACGCAGCTATGATGCCGGAAGAAATGCCGCAGACTGGAATGGGCGGCACCGGTAACGATGGCTGGATGACTGCTTTCTGGGCAAGCATTACAGCTTTAGCCGGTGGAACTGCAGCACTATTTATCCGCAAAAAAATCAGGCATAACAAAAAAGGAAGGAGCGGATGGTCCGCTCCTTCCTTTTTTTATTTCAAGTTAAATATGGACGGTCACATCGCCATCTTCACGAAGTTCGTCTATTAGCTCCTGGGCGCGTTCTCCCTGTTTTTGTGTTACTAACTGTTCTTCAACCTGTTCACGGTCAGGTTCCGGCATTTCCGGTGCTTCATCGCCTCCCTGTTCCGCCATAGCTGCCTGCTGTTCTTCTGCCTGTGCGACAGCTTCGTCAATCTCTTCATCCGTCACTTCCAGATCCTCGGATTCTTCCTCGATTAACTGTTCTACTTTAATGGACTGCTCGACTTCGGCACGGAATTCATCTTCTGTGTAGCCTTGTTCCTCCAGAGCCTGCTGATATTGATCTTCTGATTCAAACTGCTCTTTCTGTTCGGCAATTAAATCATCGACTTCCTGCTCGTCAGCACTGTAGTCCCGTTCCTCTGCTTCCTGAATGAGCAGTTCCTGGCCGACAAGCTGATCAGCTGCTGCCTGCTTCAGTTCGGCTTCCATTTCTCCATTTTCATCCTGCTCTTCGAGGTTCATCCCCTGCATGGAATACATAGAGAGTGCTGAAGTATAGGCTACTTCAAATTCATCTTTCGTCACGTCTTCCCCATTTACCTCAGCTACAACGTCAGGTACATCATCCAGATTAGGTTCAGGCTGCTCCGGTTGTTCAGGCTGTTCTGCCTGCTCCGCCTGTTCACCGTTGTCCGCTGCCTGTTCTTCCTGGGCGGCTTCTTCATTCTCTGAACCAGCTTCTTCTTCTGATTCTCCGCCGCAGGCTGTAATTAATGATAATGAAACGGCTGCAAATGCCGTAAGTATCCATTTTTTACTCATGTGTATATCCCCTTTACTAATCAGTCTCACACGGAGTGTGACATTTCTTTATGTTGAGACTGTGTCAGGGCTTAATTTTTTACTTCTGTTTTTGCAGGTTTCTCCATTCTTCTTCAAGAATGCTCATTTCCCATAAGCTCCAATACGCGTCTCCCACTCTTCTCACATCCCGAAGCAGTCCATCTTTTTGGAAGCCTGCATTCTCATATGCTTTAATCGCAGGGATATTGAAGTCAAATACGCCTAGACTGATCCTATGTAAACAGAGTTCATGAAAGCCCATAGTAAGCATTTCGTTTACCATTTTGTGCCCGAATCCCATTCCTCTATTCTTCTCTGCTATCAACACTTTTCCAATTCTGGCAGAATGATTTTCCAGATCAATACCACCAAGAGCTATGTGGCCGAGTGGGAGATCGTTCGTTTCACTTATCGCTGTATAAATTCGTACTGATGCGTCCGGCTCATCGCCCGTTGCTTTATAGGATTCAAGCTGCTTTGCAGTCAAAGGATAATGAAACATTGGGCCTCCCCACTGCATAAGAAACGAGGCGTCAGAAATTTCTTTTATCACATGCTCGTAGTGGGCGGAGTGAAACGGCACTAATTGTATGGTCATTATTCAGCTCTCCTTTTTAGACAAAATATACCTGTCAGTGCTGCTCTCTACTTAAAAAGCCCCTTCTGTATGACAGAAGAGACTTCAACGTTACTTATTTTTTTTAAAGTCCAGTATAAAACGCTGAAACATTTCTTTTGTCATTCCGTCTTCAATTAACTCGTGCATTACATCCAGCCATTCCTGTTCAATCTCAACAGTGCGGCCGGATTGGCCTGCTTGATCCTGGCGGGGTAATTGTACCATAAAGTGCTTAACTGAATTGTTTCCCATTTGTAAGTCCTTTCTTTTCATTCATTATCGCCTTTTATGTAATAAATAAGTATGTAAAATGTATATTATAGGAAGAGTTACGATTTATTCTCATTTTAAGGGATTTCGCAGACTTTGTCAAAAAAGATAAAACTGCGGTATAAACCGCAGTTTTAACACGTTCAGTCCTGCATACTTTCTTCCAGCCGCCTCTGTCTTTCCAATACACTGCTGCCGGCTTCCTGAACTTCTTTTTTTAATGCTTCCGCATTATTGATCAGAAGCCTGCCTTTTTCTTTTCTTTTTGTTCCTGCTACGAAAACAGTATCAATATTTTCAGGCTTGGCACTTTGTACTACAGCCTCCACCGGCTTATCATTCAATGGAAACATATTAAATGCATCCGTGCTTACAAGTATAATATCCGCTTCTTTTCCTGTCTCTATTGTACCTGTTTTTTTATCAAGATGAAGAGCGCGTGCCCCGTTAATGGTGGAAAAGGTAAGCACATCTGTGGTCGTCAGTCCAAGATTCTCCGGCATATTCCCGCTCTCTAATACCTTTTGATTCTGCCTGGCTCTTTCTGCTTGAAGGGCAAACTTCATCTGCGAGAACATTTCTCCAGCCGTTGATACTACAACGTCAACACCAAGCGTGACCAATCCGTCTGCTTTATGCATCTTTCCGGTGGCGGGATACCCGTGACCCATCATCATTTCTATTTCCGGAGTGACCGAAAATGAAGCACCAGATTGAGCTGCCAGCTCGTATTCATGATCCTGCACCCGGTTCATATGAACAAGATTAAGGTCCGGCCCAAGCAGCCCCGCATCATGAAGTCTTTGAATCGACTGGTCTTCCGGTCCCCAGCTGCCAAAACCGATATGCATCGAAGCAATCGCATCCAGCTCACGCGCCGTATTGATATCATCTACTGCTGCCGCCCACGAACTGAATTCCGGTCCACGTATACCTAAAGCCATCGTTAAAAGCTGATCGCCGGACTGAAAATATTCTTTTTTTACTCTCCTGCTGTCCTGAGGATGCCTTTTTTCACTGGTCCGATCCCAGTATTCTGCACGCCCAGACGGACCATGGGCAAATACAGCCCGGATCCCGGCATCATGCAGGCCCTGCACGGCAGCATCCGCATGCTCCGGGGTTTCCAGCATGGAATAATCAAGCATCGTTGTCACACCAGCGTCCAATGCTTCAAGAGCACCCCACGTATTGGCTGTCCGGTACTCATCCGGTGAGAGCCTGGATCCCAACTGATTAAAGTATAAATTCCCTAAATAATTAGGCAGAGACCAGTCCGTCCCAATATGGCGGATGATTGATTCCCATGTATGCCGATGGGTATCGATTAATCCCGGCATGACAATTTTCCCCTCGGCGTTTATGACTTCCATATCATCCGCGGCTTCTATTTCTCCGGCAATGGTCTTTATATATTTGTCTTCAATGAGAATGTCGGCCTTTCTAGCCTGCTCTGTATGTTCAGCCATATCTACAATCAGGCCGTTTTTAATTAATGTGCGTTTCATATTTTGCCCCCTCTTTTTCTGCTTCTTTCTATCCTTACCCTGCAAAAAGAAGGAAATAACAAAAATCCAAAAGGGTTTTTAAAACAGGTTAAAGCACTTCTCTGCAATAGAGAAGTGCTTTATGTTACGTTTCTGGATAAAATAACACTTTAATGTGATTGCCTTTTCGCTGAATCAAATCATCAAAAACCCGCGGGCCTTCGTCCAGGGAATAACGGTGGTGAACCATTTCCCCGCTTGTTATCTGGCCCGTTCCCATATAATGCATCGCTGCATCCCACTCCTGTCCTGGGAAAGGAGATGATACCCCATTCCAGGAACCATAAACGCTCAGTTCATTGCGGACAATCTTTTCAAAGTAAAAGCGTTCAATTGTAATATCTGCATAAGGAATACCTAGAAAAACTACTTCGCCGCCCTTTTTCGGAAGAGCGAATATCTGGGCTGATGTAATTGGCGATCCAGCTGATTCAACAGCAAGGTTCACTCCCATGCTACTCGTGTGCTCGAGCACTTTTTCATGCGCAGGTCCCTCCAGCGAATTAACAAGCACATCGGCACCGAGTTCTTTTGCAGCTGCCAGTTTCGTTTCATCAATATCAATCGCAAAAATCGTTTTGGCTCCGAAAATACGCGCCCACTGGATGGCCAGAAGACCAATGCTTCCACACCCCATCACAGCTACCGTATCTC
Source organism: Sinobaca sp. H24 (assembly GCF_023845525.1). Lineage (NCBI taxonomy): Bacteria > Bacillati > Bacillota > Bacilli > Caryophanales > Sporolactobacillaceae > Sinobaca > Sinobaca sp. H24. The sequence continues at coordinate 16,916 of NZ_JALBWT010000051.1, read as the reverse complement.
CCGGCTTCACATTTGTTTTATAAAATCCGTGAGCTACAACGGCTGCAGGTTCTAAAAGCGCAGCGGTATCATAATCTACATTGTCGGGGATTTTTATGACATTCTCTGCCGGCAGTTTTACTTTTTCCGCATAGGATCCAGGGTGTCTGGCCCCAATGACAGTGAGTTTTTCACACTGAGAAAATTCACCTTTTTGACAGCTTATGCATACCCCGCAGTAAAAGGCAGGACAGCCGGCGACTTTATCGCCTTTAACTATCCCCTTTACATGGGAACCGACCTCCAAAACCTCACCTGCGAATTCGTGCCCAAACGTCATACCTTCTATATATGGACCGAGTTTATTGAACCTTGAGATATCAGAGCCGCAGATTCCAGCTGCCTTTACTTTTATAATTACATCATCCGGAGCCGTAATGACAGGCTCACTGGTTTCTTCGCAGCGAATGTCCTGAACACCATATAAATTCAATGCTTTCATTTTTTATTCCTCCTTTCTCAGCTTGTAGATTCATCTTGTTTTTTGTGAAAAAAGAGCTGATAAAGGAAAAACAAAACAATAATAGTATTAAAAATAATTTGGTATTCAAAGTAAAATTCACTGATTCCTCTGAAAGATCCCAACATGAATTCAAGAAATGTATCGGCCATATTTTATCTTCCTTTCTTCGTTCGTATTAATCGTTTATTGGAGTGAGCAGTACTTTAATTGCTTCCCCGCTTTTAATCGCATCATAGGCTTCTTTCCACTGTGTAATAGGAAATTCATGTGTAACCATTGATTTAGCGTCTACGCTGCCGTTATTCATAAGCTCAAGAGATGGCTCCCAATCTTCCGGCTTCTGGCTTCTGCTTCCTACGACGCGTATTTCTTTTTGAATAATTTTCTCCAGATCAAAGGATACTTCCGGGTTTGCAAAGATGCCAACCTGACCGTACTGGCCTTTTTTGCGAAGAAGGTCGAGTCCCTGTTTAGCAGCAGGTGCTGCACCGGAACATTCAAATACCACATCTGCGCCGTACCCATCTGTTAATTCATTAACAAGCTGCTTAATATCCTGCTTCTGCGTATCTACAGCATAGTCTATCCCAATCTCTTCTGCTTTATCCAAGCGGACTTTATCATTGGTAAGCCCTGTAATGAGTACAGTAGCACCGCGGCTTTTCGCTACCTGTGCAGTAAAAAGACCAATCGGACCGGGTCCGATGACAACAACGATGTCTCCTTTACTGATCTCCGTTTTCGCTACCGCATGATGGGTGCAGGCAAGCGGTTCTGTCATAGCAGCTGATTTATCATCTACTCCATCGGGAATACGGTGTACGCTATCTTTACGTGCTACCAGGAATTTAGCAAAGCCGCCGTCCTGCTGGGTACCAAGTCCTTTACGATGGTTACAGAGGTTATAGTCTCCGGACTGACAGTACTCGCATTCTCCGCAGATATAAAAGGTTGTTTCGGACGTTACACGGTCGCCTTTGGAAAATTCGGTTACGCCTTCGCCGACATCGACGACTTCTCCGGAAAATTCATGGCCGAGCGTTACAGGCACAGCTACTTTATAGTGACCTTCATACGTATGAATATCTGAACCGCACACGCCGGCATAGTTTACTTTTATTTTTACTTCGCCGGGGCCTGCCTGTGGTTCTTCTCTATCCTGAATTTCGAGATTGCCGAATCCAAGTTCTGTTTTCACTAGTGATTTCATAGATGTTCTCCACTCCTTTTATCTGTGTTTAATTAGTTGAATAAACCGAAGAAACGATAGATAATCCAGTTGATAATGTTACCGCCCTGGTCAATACTTGAGATCTGTGTTGTACCTTCCGGCATATTGAAATCAGCATTTTCTGCCATCATTGTAAATGTTGTTGCCACATCTGTAGCCACATATAATGAGATAGCGATCATAACAGTTCCTACCATAACGGAGTGAACGATATTACCTTTAGCTGCACCGACAATAAAGGCTACAATAAAAGGAATTGTCGCTAAATCTCCAAAAGGAAGCAGGGAATTTCCAGGTAAAATAACCGCCATTAATACAGTAATTGGTACTAGTATTAACGCTGTTGCAATAACGGACGGATGACCAAGAAGAACTGCTGCATCCAGCCCAATTAGAATATCTCTGTCGCCAAAGCGCTTGTTCAGCCATTCGCGTGCAGACTCTGATACAGGCATAAGACCTTCCATCAAAATCTTAACCATTCTCGGCATTAATACCATAACTGCAGCCATCGCCATACCGATTTCAATTACGTCACCAACACCATACCCTGCAAGGATACCAATAAGGGAACCAAGGGCAAGACCGATAAATATGGATTCACCGAAAATTCCAAATCTTCTTTGGATTGAATCCGGATCTGCATTCAAATTCTTGATTCCAGGAATTCTCTGCAGCCCTTTGATAAGAAAGATACCAGGTGCATAAGAGATAGTACTTCCTGTTGCTACGGAACGCCGGGCATTTCGTAGAAATCATTAACCATTGGTGCTGTCCAGTCAGCTACTTTCAAACAGACAATCTGGAACAATACTGCCGCAATTAAACTCTGAACAATACTTCCTGAGATCGCATAAACCATCGCAGCCATAAACGTGTAATGCCAGAAGTTCCAAATATCCACGTTCATTGTTTTTGTTGTTTTTGATACGAGCATTAATACGTTTACCAAAAGACCTAATGGAATAATAAATGCGGCAATCGATGATGCCCATGCAATAGATGAAGATGCCGGCCAGCCGACGTCAATAACCGTAAGCTCTACTCCAAGTCTTTCTACCATACCCTGTGCTGCCGGGCCTAAATTTAAAACGAGCAGGTCAATAACAAGAAAGATACCAACAAAAGCGACCCCTAATGTAAGAGCGGACCGGAATGCTTTCCCGATTTTCTGACCAAAGAACAATCCAAGGAAAAATATAGCTACTGGTAAAATAACGGTAGCCCCTAAATCTAAAAATCCTTGTACAAAATCAACAAACCCCTGCATCGTGACTCCTCCTCTATGTGTGAAAAAGAGCATTCCCGATTTCCCGTCTGTGGGAAACCGAGACAACCAGCTCTTTTAATTACTTATTTTTTTAGTTCATCTAAAATCTGCTGCTTTGTATCTTCTTTCCCTATCCCTGTCAGAAAGGCTCTCGCATTAATAACCGGAAACGGATATTCTTTCTTTGTCATTGCTGTAGTAACTAACAGATCAGCTGTATCTACATAAGAACCAACTTCCGTAATTTTAATCTGTACGAGATCTACTTTAATGTTATGCTCTTTAGCCATTTCCTCAATTGCTCCGTTTACTACTGTTGACGTTGCTACTCCTGCTCCACATGCTACCAATACCTGCTTCTTTTTCTTTTGTTCCATTTTTTCCATCTCCTTATAATGTAGTAAAATCGATTTGCTGTTCTATTGTTTCTTTAATTCGGGTGGCGTTTGTTTCATTCATTAAATATTTCAGCGTTTCTTCATTTTGGAAAATTTCCATAAGCTTTTGCAGTAAGGTAAGCTGGGAGTGGGTTTCGTCCATTGCGAGCATAAATACCAGCTCCACGCCCACCGTTTCTTCCTCTTCTCCCATAATACCGAATGCAACCGGCTTCTTAAGAACACCTACACTAATCGTCTTTGTATTAACATGTTCGACATCGGTATGTGGAATCGCCACAGCTACACCGGCTGTCGGAAGCCCTGTTGCAAATTCTTTTTCTCTTGCAATCAAAGCATCTACGAAGCTGTCCTTTACCAGGCCTTTTTGGATCAAATTGCGGCCCATCTCTTCTAGTACAGCTTCTTTGGTCTCTCCTATTACTTCCAGTAAGATGACTGATTCATCAAAAAATAGTTTCGTCACTTTTTCCTACCCCATTACTATGTTGGTTTGAACGCATGGTTTCTAGTTGTGTGAATATAAGTCAATCATCCGGCGGATGTCGGTAATCGTTTTTGCTTCTATCATTTGATTCCGATCCGTCTCGGCGTGAGCAAATCGCATCAGCTGCATAAGTGCGTGAATGTGCTTCTTTTTATCCACTGCAGCGATAATGACAATTAAATGTATTCTGTATCCTTCGGTAAAGTCGACCCCATCTTCGATCCGCAGAAGACTCATTCCAACATCCATTACACCTTCTTCGGGAGCAGCATGCGGGATGGCAATATTAGGTCCAATGATTATATAAGGATCTTTATCACTCTGGCGGACCATCGCTTCGATGTATCGCTGTTCGACTTTACCGCTTTTCACTAATGGAGCTGCAGCAATTCTTACAGCTTCATTCCAGGAGTCTACCGATTTTTTTAAAGTGATATGCTCTGGCATAATCAGTTCATTTAAAGGCAGATTTCTGTTTTTTGCATACGTTTTAACAGCTTCTTCTTTGTCTTTAGACATGTAGCGGTTTAAATCTTTTTTCAGTGCTTCTTCATCAACAGGCGAGGCGTGGGTTTTAATGATGTCCATAATATGGTCGATATCCATTTCATTTGGTACAAAACCATGCATATCCATCATTACCTGCTTACGGAAGCGCTGCTTTTCATCATGGCTTAAGAATGCTTTCGATAAAAACAGCTTCTGATCGGTAGCAAGAGATGTTGTGGAAAAAACAATATCGTAATCCAGACCGTAACGAAGGAAATCTCTGATAGACAGCGAATCCATAAATACAAATTCTGGAAAAAGTTCCTTTAAGTCGTGAAACATCAGCCTGGATATAGAGACACCCTGCGGACAGACAACAATTGCTTTTATCTTTTTCTCGATACTTTCTCCCTGTTTTACCATCCAGCCGCTGATAAGCATTGTAATAAACGTCGATTCGTTATCAGGCACCGGGCGTCCGATCAATTCCTCAAGCGGACCCATTGACTGTTTTACCAGATGATGAATTTCTTTAAATTCTTTACTGACATCCTGCTGTAGAAAAAGCGTTTCCGTCAGGTTGAATTTGATTCGGTAATAAGCTGGTTTAATATGCTGAATCAGCTGTTCGAGCAGTTTATCCCGCTCCTGCAGATAAATACAGGCACTTTTTTCGAAAAGCCTCAGCATATTATCTATTTCCGGCAGCAGGTCAGGAATGGCTTCCTCTTCTATCGTAAACTCGGACCGGTATACGTTCGTTGTTAACAAATGAAGTGTGATAAATAATCTTTCTTCTCTCGGAATACTGTCTGTCCCCCGAAAAATTTCTTCTGTCGCCTGATATTCTTTTGTATCAGACAGCTCTTCGTAAGGAATAGATGATTCTGTAATGTTGCTGCCTTTCTGCACTCTGCGAAGAATAAAAAGCAGAATATAAGGCATCATTGCTAATTTCTCATCTGTGAATTTCAGCTGCAGCTTGGTTTCCACTTTTTCTATCTTAAAGCGGAATTCTTCAATTTCTTCTTCATCTACCTGGGCGGCCTTTTTTATTTTCTGTTCACCGTCTGTCATTTGAAAAATTCGGTAGGTTATATGAATAAGCAGCTTTCTGACTTGAAATTCTTTTCCTTCGAGCAGATATCCGTCTTTTCTTGAGTAGCGAATAGCCAAATCATAGTTTTCCAGATAGTGCTGTACCTGCTTTAAATCATGCAGTACTGTATTTTTACTTACATCCAGTTCTACTGTAAAGTGATAGAGGGACAGTTCCTCTTTCGTCCCCAGAAGCATCAGCATGATAATATAGATACGTTGTTTTTCTGATAGAACAGAAGCAGCCGCCAAATTATTTTCCTGGCTCGTCAGATCAGTAAACACCGATTGATCAATAATGAAGTGGCCCTGCCTGGTACGTTCAATAACCGGGAGATTTTTCGCCATCAGCCATTCATTGATCTTATTCATACTGTAGCCGAACTGTCGGCGTGTTAAGTTATATTTTTTTCCAGCACGACACTTGCTACATTTGGATTGTGCATGAGCTCATCCAGAATCTGCTTGCTTCGGTCATCCATGAACAACTGCTCCCCCTTTCAATAGTTAGTGTAGCATCGCTCTGATCTTAAATGTATACGTTTTCATCCCAAATGAACGAACAGTTTATGTACAACGTTGTGATTTACATTATCGATCCTTGTTTAATGTATATCGTAATTGCCCAGACTCAGTGGGTCTGCGCTGAATAAAACGTGTTTTCCTATTTTGCCGGATAAGTATATTTCAAGTAAAAAACAGCCGATTAAAAGTAATCAGCTGCAGATACCTCTTTGCTATTTGCTCTCTTTTGTACGTCTCAGTCTTTCTGTGGCTGAATGTGTTGCCGTTCCAACTGCCTCGGTGCCAACTGCCTTGCCTAAACCAAACGCGGGCATGTTAACGTAAATGGATTCATACGATTCTGCGGGAATGATGTACGTTTCATGGTAGATACCTACTGCATGATTTCCTTTTACTCTTCTATTAAATGTTTTCCAGGCTTTGGAATGCTTTTCTCCTTTGGCATAAGCGAGAAGCTGTTCCTCCGACTCCCAGTACTGAATCATCATCGTAGTCGGCAGCTGCACATAGCTGTGCAAATTTAAACAGCCCAGATCTTTACGTATGGACAGCTCCTTAATCATAGGGGGCATTGCCAGTAGAACAGGCAGCCATTTTCGGATAGAACGAAATCGATTAATACGCATGCCAATTACAAATACGACAAGCTTTTTTCGTTTTTTGTCGTGAACCGGCCTTCCTGCAGATCTTTTTTCATTGTATACCCTCCCGATTTTATTTTAGCTTTGTCCTGTGGCTTTCTTACATTGTATCGCTTTAACCAAAAAATAACAGTATTCTCTTATATGGAGAATACTGTTATTTTTTTATTTTCTTTTAATACCAATGGAGCGGCCTGCCATTTCTGGAAGCACGCCGGCTTCGGCATGCGGCAGCTCAGCAATCCCTTCTACAATAGAGGGAGGAAAAGGGGCAGGCCTGCCGGCGGTTTGATCCATACCCATAATCATCTGCTCGCTCACCGCCAGAAGCTCCTGACCATCATTTTTCATTTCCAGCCATACATGCAGACGCTTCTCATCTTTATCCAGTACCTGGACGAACACATCTAATTTCTCATCCAATAATGCTTCTTTCCTATACAAAACGTGGGTTTCCAGCGTATATATAGTATATTGCTGTTTTTTTCGGAATGCGTCATCCAGACCTATTTTCTTTATCATTTCATCCAGGGCTTTACTGAATACCTCTGCGTAGGCCGCGTCATTCATATGATTATTATAATCAACCCATTCTGACTTCACCTGGCCATTCCAAATTCGTTCAGTTCTAGACATTGCTCTTCACCTTCTCTGCCGGCCAGTAATTTTCTTCCTGCAGCAGCTGCATCAACCTCAGCAGAAACTGGTCTCTCCGTTCTTCAAGCTCAGGTACGCTCTGGGTCCCCGACTGATCTTTTGTACCACTGATTACTTTTTCACTTAATTCAGGGGTCAGCTCTGGTGCTTCCAGCTTAGTCCAGGGAGCTTTCAAAGCGGGGCCGAACTGTTCCAGCATGTGAGCCATTCCCTTTTCCCCTCCTGCCAGATGAAAGGTTAAAAATGGTCCCATTAGTGCCCAGCGAAGTCCTGCGCCGTAGACAATAGCTTTATCTACTTCTTCTGTCGTAGCATGACCATCATTTACGATGTGAAGAGCTTCTCTCCAGAGGGCTTCCATCAGTCGGTCTGCAATATGGCCATCTACTTCCCCTTTCATTACTAAAGGCTTCATCCCGGCGGATTCATATAAATGGCGGGCTCTCTCCATTGCTTCCCGGCTTGTAGCCGCTCCTCCTGAAATTTCTACGAGAGGAAGCAGATAGACCGGGTTAAATGGATGGGCGACCATGACTCTCTCCGGATGTGCCGTGCACTGCTCTTGAAGGGTGGTTGGCTTATAACCGGATGTGCTGGAAGCAATAATACTGGCTGCCGGCGCATACTCATCAATCTGAGCCAGCACGCCCTTTTTCAGCTCTTCGCGCTCTGGAACGTTTTCTTGAATAAGTACAGCTTTATGAACAGCCTTTTCGATGTCATCAGTAAAGGTAAGTCGTTCCAGTGATGCCAAATGATGCATGCCATGTTCTTTAAGAGATGGCCAGAGCTTTTCTATAGCCGTCCGGGTTTTCTGCTCCGCTTCCGGAGCCGGATCGCAGGCGATTACATCGAATCCATTTGCCAAAAAGCGGGCAATCCACCCATTCCCGATTACTCCTGTTCCAATTACTGCAATTGTTTGTTTTGTCATTATTCTATCCTCTCTATGATAACTGTTTAGTTAAACCTAATGTACTGCGCGCTTCTTCCGGCGTCATTGGTTCTATATCAAGACCCTGAAGAAGAGTTGCTGCTTTATCTACAAGCTGGGCGTTTGTGCCAAGCACGCCTTTTTCCAGATACAAATTATCTTCCAGCCCAACGCGTACGTTTCCGCCTAAGAGGGCTGCTTGTACCGCTGTTGGAATCTGCAGGCGGCCGATGCCGAACGCCGACCAGTTGGCGTTGTTCGGCAGATGATGGACCATATGAAGCATCGTCTCGGCATCAGCTTCCGCTCCCCACGGTATGCCCAGACAAAATTGGTACAAAGGATCGCCGTCGATAACTCCTTCTTTCACGAGCTGGTTGGCAAACCGGAGATGCCCGGTATCGAAACATTCCATTTCCGCTTTCACACCGCTTTGTTTAATAAGGGAGGCCTGCTCACGCAGCCATTCTGTCGGAGCCATGTAGAGCTGATCGCCAAAATTCAGGCTGCCGCAGTCCAATGTGCATATTTCCGGCAGCAGTTTACCTACCGGAAGATGACGCTCCTCAGGTGTTTGAATAAAGGTACCCTCTGCTCCTGCTGCAGGATGGGTAAGGCTTGGAACAAAATCCCCGCCTCCGCCTGCTGTTAAATTCAAAATCACATCTGTTTCTTTTTCACGAACACGTTCTACCACTTCCTGAAAAAGAGCCGGATCAAAACTATACTCTCCCGTCTTCGGGTCCCTTACGTGAATATGAGCTACTGCCGCTCCTGCTTTAGCTGCTTCTATAGAAGACTCAGCTATTTCTTTAGGCGTAATTGGAACGTGCGGACTCTTATTAAACGTATTTCCTGCCCCGGTTACTGCGCATGTAATAATTGTTTTTTTTCCCATTATTTATCCTCGCCTTCGTTTTTTGTAGACGTCTCTACGGGCACTGCTTCAAAAATAGCGCCGCTCTCAAAGAATTCGACTAAATTATTGATCCAATTATAATAGGCTATCCATTTGGTTAATTCTGTGCGGAGCTCTTTCACTTTGGCCTCTACTGCAGGAGAACCGTTATTTGCTTTCTCTATTTCGTTTATTTCCTGCTGCAGCTTCTTGGCGAACATACGGTTTTTACTGATTACTTCCCGCCAGTTGGTTGTAAAAAGAGAAATAAACGTCTGGACGTAGTCATTCTCGACATTATAATGCTCTTTCCGGCTTCCTTTTATATGTTCTTTTTCAGCAATATTCAAGGCCATCATTTCACGCATTACCTGACTCATTCTTGTTTTGCTCATTCCCGTAGCTTCCGCAAGGTCATCAAGCGTCATCGGCTCGCGATTCATATAAATGATGCCAAGAAGTCTTCCTATGGTAGAAGACACGCCAAATGTACTCATGTTATCAGAAATTCTGTCCCCTATCTGACGCTCCGTTTCACTTAACTGTGAGAGCAGTTCGGTTTCTTTTTCTACAGCCATTGTATATACTCTCCCTCATCTGCATATGTAGTAGCATCTGCTCATAGTTGTTACTGTATCATTTTTCTAAAAAAAGTAAAAAGACGCTCTTCTACCTTATCTCAGCGATAAAGCGAGTATTGATAAGATAGAACTCTGTAAACTCTGTACAATAAAAATTGCATAGATTTTATAGAGGATACGCCATTATACGGCTTTTTCTTTTTTTCATTCACTTACATATACTTAAACGAGGCTATTAATGAGAGTAGCGCAAGTCTAATAAAGGAGGACATATTCTTATGTCAAGGTTCACGACGGTCTTAAAAGTATCAGTGGTACTTATTCTTTCTTTTCTATTATTCGGGGTATTTTTTACAGAACAGCTTGAAGCAGGCATTACTGTTACCCAGGCTTTTGTTTTTGCCCACTTTGGCTGGTATTTCCAAATACTCGTAACGGCCTTATTGATTTTTGCCATTTATTTAGGATTTAGTAAGTATGGAAACATCCGGCTCGGAAAACCGGACGAAAAACCGGAATTCAGCAGGCTTACATGGTTTACGATGCTGTTTTCCGCCGGTATTGGAATTGGTTTGTTATTCTACGGCGTCAGCGAGCCGATTAATCATTTTGCCAGCCCTCCTATTGGAGACGGAGGAACTGAAGCAGATGCGGTAACCGGGGTATCATCAACCTGGCTTCACTGGGGTCTTCATGCATGGGCCATTTATGCACTGGTCGCTTTGGCTCTTGCCCTGCAGCAGTTCCGTTATCAGGCACCCGGTCTAATGAGTACGACGCTTCGTCCGGTGCTTGGTAAACATGCATATGGTCCAATTGCGACTGTTGTAGACATTATTGCTGTGTTTGCTACATTATTTGGAGTTGCCGCCTCACTGGGACTTGGATCCCAGCAGATTAATTCAGGCCTGCAGACCGTGTTTGGCGTGCCTTACAACCTAGGGGTTCAGTTTATTATTATGGCTATTATCACTGTCATTTTTTTGCCTCTGCAAGCACCGGCATTCATCGCGGCATTAAATACTTAAGTAATATCAACCTATCGATTACTGGATTATTTCTTCTATTCATGTTTATCGCCGGTCCTACTTTGTTTCTTCTTAATATGTTTGCTTCCGGATTGTCTGACTACGTTCAGAACTTCATCGGATGGGGGCTTCGCATGAGCCCGGTGGACGCGCAGGAAGCCGACTGGACGCAGGCATGGACGGTCTTTTACTGGGCATGGTGGATCTCCTGGACGCCGTTTGTCGGGATGTTTGTCGCCCGGATCTCCAGAGGACGAACCATTCGTGAGTTTATAGCAGGCGTTCTGCTTCTCCCTTCTATTGTATCGTTCTTCTGGTTTAGCACGCTGGGCGGCTCCGCTATCTTTATGGAGTTGTTCGAAGGTCGGGATGTTTCCTCACAGTCACTGGAAGGCGCCTTGTTTTATGTGATTGAGTCCTATCCTATGAGCGGCCTTATCTCGGTATTAGCCATTTTCGTTATTACTATCTTTTTTGTTACTACAGCCGATTCGGCTACGTTCGTGCTGGGCATGCAGACGACAGGAGGCAGCCTGAACCCGCCTACCTCTATTAAAATTATGTGGGGTGTTTTCTTTGTTACCGTCACAGCTGTTCTGTTAGTTGTAGGTGGATTGAATGCATTTCAGACCTCGATAGTCGTAAGTGCGCTGCCTTTATCCATTATTATTATATTAATGTGTATCGGGATTATGAAAACCTTAATCAGTGAACATGAGCAAAACTAAAAGAAGCCCTTTTGGTAGTGCACCCCAAAAGTTAGAGTAAAATCTAACGTTTGGGGTGTTTTCTTTGACTAAATATAGTGATGCGTTTAAAGAACAACTAGTTCAGGAATACCTTCACGGTCCTAAAGGATACAAACGATTGGCTAAAAAATACGAGATGCCGTCCCCGACGCCGATCAAAAAATGGGTCCATACGTATCAAGTCTTGGGCCGAGACGGATTAAAAAGAAAAACGAAAAAAAGCAGATACACTGGTTCCTTCAAATGGGATGTTTTATACTGGAGAAAACAAACAGGAGCTTCCCTTCGGGAGACAGCGGGGCCTTCGGCCTCTCTAATCTCTCGATGATTTCTGCCTGGAACCGGGCCTGGGACCAAGAGGGCATGGCAGGACTGGAAGAGAAGCCGAAAGGAAGATCTCCCATGACCGATAAATCCTCTCGTAAGCCATTATCTCCAACGCCTCTTTCCAGAGAAGCACAGCTGGAACGCGAAAATGAGCTTCTCCGCTTGGAGAATGCGTACTTAAAAAAGCTCCGGGCTTTTCGGAAGAAATCGGAACCCTCTCCCGAAAAGCACAAGCAGGGCTTGCGTTCGAGCTTCAGGAAAAAGGATTCCGATTGACGGATGTGTTGAATCAAGTGAACATTCCAGAGGCTACCTATTATTATCACGTGAACCGCTCGAACCAGGAAGATCCGGATGCTGCCCTGAAAGAAGACATTCAAGCTATTTTTGATCGGCATCAAGGCACCTATGGCTACCGTCGAATCCATGCCCAGCTGCGGGCCGAGGGATGGCATGTGAACCATAAGAAAGTACAGAGGCTGATGAGATATCTTGGGCTGGCCTGTACGGCGTTTATTCGCAAGTCACGCTATCGCTCTTACAAAGGCACTGTCGGTACGGTCACGAAAAACCGGTTGAACCGGCGGTTCAACAGTTCCGTTCCCCTGCAGAAATTAACTACGGATATAACCGAGTTTAAGTGTACAGCGGACCGGAAGCTGTACCTGAATCCGATATTGGATTTATACAATGGAGAAATTATTGCCTACGGCATCTCGGACCGGCCGACATTGAATCTGGTTCTATCTCCTCTGCAGGAGACGTTAGCTCTTGTACGGAATCATGCCAGGTTCCGCACCACCATTCATTCGGATCAAGGCTGGCACTATCAGCACGGGCCTGGACCAGCCTGTTGAAAACCAGCCATGTGTTTGCCAGCATGTCCCGGAAAGCGACCTGCGCAGACAATGCTTCGATGGAAAATTTCTTCGGGCTGTTAAAACAGGAAATGTACTATGGAAAAGAGCTTGTCTCCTATGAAGAGCTCAAACAAAGGTTGGAAACCTATATTCATTACTACAATCATGATCGGATCAAATTAAAATTGGCTGGCCAAAGCCCGGTTACGTACCGAACATCGACCAGCCAACTCGCTGTATCATAAAACTTTAACTTTTTGGGGTCACCACCTTTTCCGATATGGAAAAAGGGCTTCTTTATAGCTATAAAGCTTTACTGCGATACTGCTGCAAAAACTGCTCTATTTCCAGAACAGGCAGCGGCTTTGATATGTAATATCCCTGAGCAGTTGCGCATTCATAAGCTGCAATAGCATCCAGCTGTACTTCCTCTTCTACTCCTTCAGCGACCACTTCGAGCTGCAGATGACGGCCAATATCAATAATTGCTTTTACAAGTGACTGCTCTTTCAATCCGTTTAGATCATCAACAAACGATTTATCGATTTTTATTGTATCAATCGGAAGGTTTTTTAATACATGAAAAGACGAATATCCTGTTCCAAAATCATCAAGAGCCACCCGCACCCCGAGAGCACGTATGTCTTTTAAAATCATGGAGGTTACCGCTACATCCTGCATAATTGATTCGGTGATTTCAATTTCGAGCCGGCCGGGGTTTAATCCGGATTCTTTTAGTGACTGCTGGATTAATGTAAGAATGTCACCGTATTTCATTTGATGGACCGATACGTTCACAGCCATCGTTCCATCAAACACTCCTGACCGCTTCCAGGCTTCCGCCTGACGGCAGGCTTCTTTCATTACCCAGCTCCCTAACACTTTAATAAAACCTGATTCTTCTGCTATAGGAATGAATTCAAACGGGGAAACCTTTCCCAGCTTTTGATTATTCCAGCGCAGCAGTGCCTCTACTCCGGTAACTTCAAATGTCTGTACATTAATTTTAGGTTGATAGTACAAAGAGTATTCCTGCTTAATAAGTCCCTGTTTCATTTCACTTTCGATGATCATTTTACGTTCAAGCTTTTCATGAAGGGCGTCGCCATAAAACACAAAACCATTTCTGCCATTTTCTTTTGCAGCGTACATGGCTGCATCCGCGCTTTTCAGCAGCGAATCGCTGTCCTGGCTCGCAGATGGAAAGCAGCTGATTCCTATACTTGTTGTAATCGATATATGCTGTCCGGCTATGGAGTAAGGCTTACTGAATGCTTGTTTAATCTTTAGGGCTGTCTCTATCGCTTTTTCTTCTCCAGCATTATCTGCTATGATTACAAATTCATCTCCTCCTAACCGGTAAATACGATAAGGAAGCTTCCTTTTCAGCCGATAAGCGGTCTCCATTAACACTTCATCGCCTACATGATGACCGAGAGAGTCATTGATCACTTTGAAACGATCAATATCAAATAGTATTAGAGTCAGTTCTTTATTTTCTTTTTTACAAAAGGCCACTGCCTTGTCTATATTTATTTTAAAACTGGTGCGGTTATATATTCCCGTAAGAGAATCATAATAGGCCAGGTGCATGTATTCTTGTATAAGGCTCGTATTCTTTTTGTTCATAATATAATTTCTCCCGGCAAAAAGTAACAAAATGATACCGACAGATATACTCAGAATATTTATACGCCAATCGTAGCTGTTCAGGGTAAAAATGATGAGCAGGAATATAGCTGCTACTGGAAAAAAAATAAAATGCTGCTTTATATCTTTTCGAATCACCCAGCCGCTTTCAGATATTTCCGTTCTTTCGTATGTAGACGCTGTGCCGATCAAAATAATACCTGCCAGCCAAAGCACATCATTAAAATTGCCCGGGCTCACGGCAAAGCCCGTTATTTCCAGGTAGGCAGCATTAAAATCACCAATACTTTGAAAAGCAAAAGCAATAATCAGTAGATGCATTACTGCAATATCGCGTTTTGCTTTTAATAAATAAACAAGATAGCCAGCAGCAAATAGCAGTGTAATATCAACTAATAAAAACGATAGATTCATTACACTGTCTAAAATAGAATAATTGAACATCTCCAGAGCGATGGCTGTAAAGAAATGTCCTATTATCGCTGTTGATACAATCATAAACACGCTTATGTTAAACACATGTATAGATATGACAGGCTCCCGGCTTGCAATAAAAAGCTGGTACAAAAGCGCGCAAAGAAATAAAAAGTAAGATATCATCCACAAAAATTCAGATAACGAGGGAGGAAAAGAGGATACGCCTACTATCGCAGCAGCCAGCCAAACAGCATTGCTTGCTCCATTAGCTGCGATTCCTCTGTTTATCCATCTCCAAAATGTACGACGGTATCCGGAGGAGCCAATAATCGTCCTATTTACTTGAATAAAAGCCCAAACGGCTGCTCCGGCTGCAAAAATGCTGGTACCAATCGCTTCATTATATTCAGACCCTTTATAAAAAATAACCCAAAAAGCTAAGGCAGTCGTCCACAGAATAATGAACATTGTATTTTTTTTATACATTATTTTCATTAATCGCCCTCCGAACAATTAAGTAGATATATTGAACTATTTATACTTACTACTATACAATATTTACAGGTCTTTCGTATTATTAATGAGGAAATCATACGCGATTAATAGAAATGAAAGCTGCTTTCCCTTTTTTATAGATTTTTTGTTATAATATGCTTCTGTGTCAAATTGGAGAAAGAAAGGAGCTCATGCTCATGAAAAATACAGCATTTATTATTATTGGAACTTTACTGTTTGCGATTTCTGTCACACAGCTCGCTATGCCTAATTCTATTGCCGAAGGAGGTATTATCGGTGCTGCTCTGCTGATCTATTTTGGAACCGGGTTGACACCAAGTATATCGACTCCAGTGATTTTCCTGCTGCTGCTTGGCATCAGCTTCAGGTACCTCCCCCGCCATATGATATACAAGACTATTTTTAACGTCTTTTTGCTGTCGTTTTTTATATGGCTTCTCGAAGGAGTCTATGCGGTGCCGATGGAAGATACGCTGCTCGCTGCTATTTTTGCAGGTATTATTACCGGCATTGGGTTTGGATTTATTTTTCAGGCAGGCAGCTCTGTCGGTGGAACATCTATCATTGCCCGGGTCCTTCATCATCAGCGGGGCTGGGACCTTACAGGAATGACGCTGATACTAGACGCAGCTGTTGTGATTATTGGTATATTTATTATTGGCCCTGTGTTTACAATGTATACACTGATTGCGCTGTATATTGGAAAAGTAGTAACGGATTATGTACTAGGCGGTTTTGATTCCAAGAAGGCTATCAATATTATCTCTCCCCATTCAGAGGAAATAGCGCGCCGTATCACTACGGAACTCGGTGCGAGCGCTACCGTCT
The DNA here is from genome assembly GCF_023845525.1 of Sinobaca sp. H24. NCBI lineage: Bacteria > Bacillati > Bacillota > Bacilli > Caryophanales > Sporolactobacillaceae > Sinobaca > Sinobaca sp. H24. The sequence goes on along the minus strand of NZ_JALBWT010000051.1, from coordinate 830 downwards.
TTGATGCGTATGGTGAATATTCCAAAGAACAGCGCCGGGCGCTTTATGTCGTGATTCCCACTCACCGGCTGCTCCGGTTTAAACGTACCATCAAGGAAATTGACCCAAATGCATTTATTGTCGTTCATAACGTCAAGGATGTTTCCGGCGGTACGTTTTCCATACCACACGAGTCTTCGTTGCCTGACAATGGATAGACTGCAGATGAAACGGAAGCAGCTTCGGCTGCTCCCGTTTTTTTATGATTCTTTTCGGTCCTGCTGTTTTAATCTTTTGTGTACATACATATCAGCGTCTGCTGACTTATAAAGCTCCCGAAACGTTTGATTGTTTGAAGAAATATGAAGCATTCCTATAGAGGCAGATAGAGGTATACCTGCTTTTTTTCCAGCTGTTCTTATGATTGAGTCTACCTGCTGCCTGGCTTCCTGCAGACTTTCAGCATAGGGAAGGTACAAAATAAACTCATCTCCTCCAATCCGGCCAATCAAAGAAGAATCCGGCAGATGTTTTTTTAATTTACGCCCCACCAGCTGCAGTACCTTGTCCCCGGCATCATGGCCCATATTATCATTAATCTGTTTAAATTGATTTAAATCCATTACTGCAAATATTCCTTTTGCCAAACGGTTTCTGTCCCATTCAAGTAAAAATCCTTCACGGTTGAAAAGGCCGGTTAAATAATCAGTGTATACTTTTTTCTTCAGATGGCTGAATGACTTTTCATAATGGTGCAGCGCATAGGAAATTAAAAAGCCGCCGGCAATAGTTAACGCATTAACGCCGATGATACTAAGCGGAAGAACGAAATTCCCAGAAGAAGGGAATTG
>NZ_JALBWT010000050.1:0-29933 GCF_023845525.1 Sinobaca sp. H24 | reverse complement strand
TGCTACCTGTTCCTCCTTTTTAGTAAACGCTTTCAATCGTGCGGGTTAAAAAGAAAAGAAAGACAAAACCGTCGTTTCTTTTCCTTTCCTTTTTTATAAAAATGAATCATCACGAATTGACAAACGCTTTCATAAACTTATAATGATTGTTACAGCAAGCATTTAAAATTGCAACATCCAGACAATTATTGTTTAAATATGAAACACTTTTTAAAAGGAGATGGAAATGACAGTAAAAATTGGTGTACTTGCCCCATACAGAGGACTGGAGCATGTGGTGCTCGATCAGGCAGCTTTACTCAATGGAATTGAAATAGACATGAGTGTGACCCGGGAAGTGGATGCGCTTCGGCAGGCAGCGCTTCTCGAAGAACGCGGCGTCGACGTGATTGTCAGCCGCGGGTTGACGGCAGCAACGATTAAAGGAAGTGCCGCAGTACCGCTTGTTGAGATAGACGTATCCGGTTTTGATATTCTGCGTACGCTGCTGCTGTGAGGGGTACCAAAGAAAAGGCGCGGGTAATCGGGTTTCCAAGCGTCTGCAACGGCGTGAGTGAAGTCTCCAAGCTGCTGGCATTATCTATCCCATACACGAAAGTAAACACGCCCGCTGAGACAGAGCGTGCCGTATATGAGGCCTGGGAGAATGGAACGACGTTGATCATCGGGGATGCGGTGACGATGAGCTTTGCAGAAAAATTTGGTCTGAAAGGCATTATGATTACTTCCGGGAGGGAATCGGTCGCCCAGGCCCTTCTTCAGGCTGAACAGATCGGCCGTGTGCTGTTAAAAAACAAGCAGGAAACCACCGCTTATCAGTCCATGATGCATACGCTGTCCGACGGCATTATCCTATTTGAAGACACGGGGAAAGTCCGCTATATGAATCCAGCGTTTGCCCATATGTTTGAGAAGCATGAGTATATACAAAACATGGAGTCCACGGTAAGCCGCATGCTGCTGCGCTGCATCGGCAAGCCGTTTATACAGGAAAAAGCAGAAGTGCACGGACGCCAAATAATTATTGAAGGAACGAGCCTGGATGTGCAGGAAACTCCCCACTATTTGGTGAAATGTATAGAAGAGAGCCGGTATGCATTGGACCGCGAAGGATTGTCCGTTCAGCCGTTTCGGACAGGGGTGATTTCTTTTGCGCAGCTGAGCGAAACCGACCCGGGTTTAAAGGAAGAAATGGAATACTTCAGGAGTGCAGCGGACACTTCAGCATTTCTACTGAGAGGTGCCCCGGGAACCGGAAAAAAATCATTAGCGTATGCGATGCATCAGTCCAGGCACAGCTATTCCCATGATATCTGGCAGGTCACAATAGAAAATCGGATGCATGCGGATACGTTCATGGAGCTAGAAAGACTGCTGAAATCCTCTAAAGGAACGTATTACATGAAGGGGTGGGACTCCCTTAGAGACGATCAGAAAAAAAGTCTATGGCAGGCATCAGAAAACACAAGCGCTCTTGTTTTTTTTGTCACGGATCAGACGCGGAACGAAGACATGCCTGATTTTGTGAAAAGCATTACGCTTCCCCCGCTGCGGGAGCGGATCGATCATCTTGAGGATTATGCCCGCCTGTTCATTTCCCTGGCGAACGTTAAATATGGCAAGCAGGTGGTAGGAATAGGCAGCAGGCTGCTTGCCTATTGGAAAAAACAGCCGTGGGAGCACAACCTGTCAGAGCTCTCCGATGCAATAGAGCGGACGGTGGCCAATTCCAAAACCGTGTATTTAGAAAAGGAGGATACGGTATCGAAGCAGCAGACCGGCATTCCAGAAACGGTAGACCTTACAAGATCATTAAAAGAAATAGAGCTGGATATCATTATGCGGGTCGTAAAACAGGAAAATTACAATCAAAGCACCGCTGCCAAAAGACTTGGTATTAACCGCTCTACGCTTTGGCGCCGATTAAAAGAAGCGGAGGCTAAATAATAGAACCAGGAGGCAGCTGCATGAGAGACGAGGAAGAGATTCTAGCGATGCTTGCAAAAAAAGCACAGGCAGAACCGGCAGTAAGAGCCGTATGCCTGAACGGATCCAGAGTTAATCCGAACAGCAGCCCGGACGTGATGCAGGATTTTGACGTGGTGTACGTCGTCGATGACCTGAAGCCTTTTATTCAGCAGCGGGAGTGGCTGAAGGAATTCGGAGACATGCTAATTATGCAAACTCCGGATGAGATGAATGGAGGATCCGGGCGAAAACACCGCTTTGCGTTTTTGATGCTGTTTACCGGCGGTAATCGAATCGATCTTACCCTCCTGCTGCGGTCAGAAGTACCCTTGTATATGGAAGAAGACAGCTTGATCGTTGTTTTATTGGATAAAGATGCCCTTTTTCCGGCACTCGAATTACCTTCGGAGCGGAGCCATTATCTACAGCCACCAGATTTCGCCGCCTTTCATGACTGCTGCAATGAATTTTGGTGGCTGTCGACCTATGTGGCTAAAGGAGCATGGCGCTCTGAAATTCTCTATGCTATGGACCATGTGGGACTCATGCGGGAAATGCTGCTGAAGATGACGGCCTGGCATACAGCTGCCCCGCACCATTTTATGATTAATATGGGGAAAAGCTATAAATACCTGCCGTTCTATTTAGATCATGACATATGGCAGCATCTCCAATCTGCTTTTCCTAAACCGGACGTCGCTTCTATTTGGAGGGCTTTATTTCGCATGGGGGACTTGTTTCTGGAACTAACCGTGAAAACAGCAGAAACTCTAGGGATAGCCTATGAAGTCGAAGAGCCCAAAAATGTGTACAGGTATTTGGAAGATCTTTACGCAAATTCTCAGAAGCCGGATAGATAAAAGGGATTGTTTTCTTAAAAACCAATTGGGGTAGGAGAGGAAGAAGAGGGAGAATAATCCATTAACCTTTTCATGAAAACGATTATCCGAATATTCTATTAAAAGGGGGACGAAAAAATGGGGAAAAATGTAACGCAAAAATTGATTGGTGATCATCTGATTTCCGGTGACATGAAGCAGGGCGAAGAAATTGGATTAAAAATTGACCAGACGCTCACCCAGGATGCTACCGGTACGCTTGTTATGCTCGAGCTTGAAGCGATGGGAATCGAGCGCGTGAAAACAGAGGTCTCCGCGCAGTACGTAGACCATAATCTGATCCAGGAGGATTATAAAAATCCGGATGACCATTTATTTCTGCAGAGCGCGGCACAGCGGTTTGGTATTTACTACAGTAAGCCGGGTAACGGAGTGAGCCACCCGGTTCATATGCAGCGTTTGGGTAAGCCGGGAAAAACGCTGCTCGGCTCAGACAGTCATACGTGTGCAGCAGGATCACTCGGTATGTTTGCAATGGGAGCGGGCGGTATTGAAGTCGCGATGGCAGCCGCTGGTGAACCAGTTTATGTAAAAATGCCGAAAGTATGGGGCGTGAAGCTTACAGGAAAGCTGCCGGACTGGGTAAGTGCAAAAGATATTATTTTGGAACTGCTGCGCCGCCACGGAGTTAAAGGCGGTGTCGGCAGAGTAATTGAATACTACGGACCGGCTCTTGCCAACTTAACTGCTATGGACCGCCACGTTATTGCCAACATGGGGGCGGAGCTGGGAGCGACGACCTCCGTATTCCCGTCGGACGAACAGGTCCGCCATTTTCTGGAGATGGAAGAGCGCGGAGAGGATTGGGTTGAGCTTCTGGCTGATGAGGATGCGGCCTACGACGAACACGAGGAAATCAACCTGTCTGAGCTGGAGCCGATGATCGCAAGACCGTCCAGCCCTGGTAACGTTGTCCCTGTCCGCGAAGCGGCTGGCGAGCCTATTTACCAGTCCTACATTGGTTCTTCTGCAAACCCAGGGTACAGAGACTTTGCTATTGTTGCGCAGATTATGAAAGGTAGATCGATTGCTGCCGGCGTGTCACTTGATATTAACCCGTCGTCACGCGAAACGCTCACTGACTTAATCAATACGGGCAACCTTTCCCACCTTATTGATGCAGGGGCCAGACTTCATCAGGCCGGCTGTAACGGCTGTATCGGGATGGGACAGGCACCCGCATCTGGAAAGAACAGCCTCCGTACCGTTCCGCGTAACTTCCCGGGTCGTTCGGGTACGCTCGACGACAGCGTGTTTTTATGCAGTCCGGAAACGGCAGCTGCTTCTGCTCTTACAGGAAAGATTACCGATCCTCGGGAGCTTGATATGGAATATCCGCAGATAGATATCCCTAAGCCTGCGATTAATAATGAACTGTTGATGCACCCATATCCGTATGAAGAAGCAAAAGAAATTCGTTTATCCAAAGGACCGAATATCGAAGCGATTCCGGAATTTGACAGCCTTCCGGATGAACTGGAAGTTGTCGTTGGATTTAAAACAGGAGATGACGTATCAACGGATGAAATTCTGGCAGGCGGCGGCCGGGTGCTGCCGTTTCGAAGCAATCTGCCGGAGATCAGCAAGTTTACATTTGAAAAACTTGACAAGTCCTACTACGAGCGGTCGATGGCATCACGGGATGATGGCGGCCACGCGATTATCGGCGGAAGCAACTACGGCCAGGGATCAAGCCGGGAGCATGCAGCTCTTGCGCCAAGGTACCTAGGGCTCCGCGTCGTAATCGTAAAGGATTTTGCCCGAATCCACTGGCAGAACCTTGTTAATTTCGGCGTCGTACCGCTTACGTTTGTTAACGAGTCCGACTATGACCTGCTGGAGCAGGATGACGTGATCATTTTTAAAAATCTTCGTCAGTCTCTGCAGGATTCTGCCGTTCTTACCGCAGAGGTTAAAGGCAAATCCTCTATAGAAGTAGAACACGCCATGTCCGGAAGGCAGATTGAAATTATGCTGGAAGGCGGCATGATCAACTGGATCAAAAAAGGAGAAACACAGCACTAGCTGCTTGAAACATCAGCCCGGGTTGAATCCCCCGGGCTGATGTTATTTTTATAACTATAAGGAGAGATACTATGACCCATCAACAATACATACAGCGGGCCGCAGCGCTTGCGGAACAAAGCATTTCAGAAGGAGGCGGTCCATTCGGGGCGGTTATCGTGAAACAGGGGATCGAAATAAGTACAGGAAAAAATATGGTAACAAAAAACAGGAATCCGACGGCGCATGCCGAAATAGTAGCTATACAGGAAGCATGCCGGAAGCTGGATGATTTCAAGCTGGACGGCTGCATCCTGTACAGCAGCTGCGAGCCTTGTCCCATGTGTTTTGGAGCCATCTACTGGGCAGGACTGGACGCGGTCTATTATGCAGGGACCCGAAGTGATGCTGCTGAAGCAGGATTTGACGATGCCCGTATTTACGATGAGCTGAATCAGGAGAGAGGGAGACGATCGATTCCTTTTATCGAGCTCAGGCAAGAGAACCGCGACCCTTTCCGCACGTGGAACAAAAAAACCGATAAGACCAGGTACTGATGATGGAAGGGAAGTGTTATGGTTAATTTTGAAAGCGCTTTATTTAATTATTTATATAGGAGGCCTGCAATGAAACAAGTAAAAGCCGAAATGTCAGGAAGCATCTGGAAAATCACAACAGCGGTCGGAGAAGATGTTGTCATAGGGCAGGAAATAGCGATACTGGAATCCATGAAAATGGAAATACCGATGGAATCGACAGAAAACGGAAAGGTGCATGCCATTCATAAAAAAGAAGGGGATTTTGTAGAGGAAGGCGATATTCTTATCGAGCTTGAATAAAGCAGTCAGGGGGAGGATACAATTGCCGGAACTAGTGAATTGGACGATTCATCCAAATGGAACGGCTGCACTAACCCTGAGACGCCCGGAAGCGGCCAATGCCTTATCGATTGAGCTTCTGCATACACTTGCCGAAGGAATCGAAGCTTTAGCTTCTCAACCGGACGTGAGGTGTGTTGTACTGACTGGTGAAGGACACAAAGCGTTCTGCGCTGGAGCCGACCTTAAAGAGCGGGCGCAGATGACGCCATCGGAAACAAAAGACACTGTTGCTCTAATCGGCTCCGTCGTTAACCAGCTGGCGGATATGCCGCAGCCGACGCTTGCGGTTCTTAATGGCAGTGCTTTTGGCGGCGGTCTGGAGCTTGCTTTAGCCTGCGATATCCGGATGGCAGCCGATCATATCAAAATCGGATTGACAGAAACCTCTCTTGGCGTTATTCCTGGAGCCGGCGGCACGCAAAGACTGCCACGCATTATTGGGACAGCAAAAGCCAAAGAGCTTATTTTCACAGCTAAAAAAATAGATACGGCCGAAGCGTTGTCGATCGGTCTCTTAGAACATGTAGTACCTTCTGAAAGGCTTCCAGAAAAAATAGCCGAAATGACAGATGCAATCTGCAGGAATGCACCTATTGCCGTTAGACAAGCGAAGGCTGCTGTAACGAATGGAACCGATGCCGGACTGGAGGCTGGTTTATTAATCGAACAACAGGCTTATGAAGCAACGCTTTTCACTGAGGACCGCCTGGAAGGTCTAAACGCCTTCCGGGAAAAGCGGTTACCTGTATACAAGGGCAGGTAGCTGATAGTGATAAACCTCGCCGGGTAAAGAAATAAACGCTTTATAGGAAGGAGGGTTTCTAATGAACTTTGAGTTAACGGAGGAGCAGAAAATGGTGGCCGCTCTTGCCCGTGATTTTGCGAAAGAAGTGATTGCCCCCCGGGCGGAGCAAGTAGATGAGCAGGCCGTATTTCCAATAGATACCTTTCAGCAGATGGGAAAGCTAGGCCTGATGGGCATTCCGTTTCCGGAAGAATACGGCGGATCAGGGGGAGATACCATTTCCTATACGCTGGCCGTTGAAGAAATAGGAAAGGCATGCGGCAGCACCGGGCTTAGCTACGCAGCTGCCGTGTCCCTCGGGGCCGCGCCGATTTATTATTACGGTACTGAACAGCAGAAGCAGGACTACCTGATTCCGCTTGCTAAAGGAGAAACACTTGGGGCATTTGGTCTGACCGAACCAAACGCCGGCTCTGATGCAGGCGGCACGAGAACAACAGCAGTCCTCGAAGACGGGGAGTACCGGATTACCGGGGAAAAGTGCTGGATCACCAACGCCCAGTATGCCCGCTCAATTATCGTTACCGCGGTCACCGGTAAAGATGAACGCGGACGGAATATTATTTCTGCTATTATCGTACCGCCGGATGCGAAAGGGTTTACGATTACAAGTCCCTACAACAAAATGGGGGTCCGCGGTTCCAATACGTGTGAGCTGGTTCTGGATGATGTGCGGGTTCCTGCAGATAATCTGCTGGGAGATCCGGCGAAAGGATTCAAACAGTTTCTGCATACGCTCGACGGCGGCCGTATTTCGATTGCCGCGCTTGCGGTCGGAATTGCCCGCGGTGCTTTTGAAAAGGCGCTGCAGTATTCCCAGGAGCGTAAACAGTTTGGGACGAAGATTTCTTCGTTTCAGGCCATTCAGTTTAAATTAGCGGATATGGCGATGGAAATTGAGCTGGCGCAGAATATGGTCCGAAAAGCGGCCTGGCTCAAGGATCATAACAGCCCCTTTACAAAAGAAGCTGCCTACGCCAAACTGTTCGCTTCAGAAATGGCGTCCAGAACGTGCAATCAGTCGCTGCAGATTCACGGCGGCTACGGTTACATGAGGGAATATGGCATTGAACGAATGCTCCGGGACACCAAGCTGATGGAAATAGGCGAGGGCACATCCGAAATACAGCGGCTTGTTATTGCCCGGCAGCTGGGATGCTGATCATTAGATAAAAGGAGGCTGCTATGAAAAGCGAACATCGGCAGAAAGAACAGAAAATAGAGCAGGGCGGAGCAGAGAAATACCACTCAAACAACGCCGAGAAAGGCAAATTGTTTGTCAGAGAGCGTCTGGCTCTCCTATTTGACGAAGAAATAAAGATAGAGGACGGAAAGTTTGCCAACTATGAGACAGAGTGTCTCCCGGCAGATGGAGTCGTAACGGGTATTGGGAAGATGAATGGACGCGATGTCTGTTTTATGGCTAATGATTCCACGGTTAAAGCGGGATCCTGGGGCGCCAGAACGGTCGAAAAGATTATCCGTATTCAAGAAAAGGCGGATCGCCTTCGTCTGCCGATGCTGTATTTGGTGGATTCAGCCGGCGCGCGGATCACCGATCAGATTGAAATGTTTCCAGGCAGAAGGGGAGCCGGGCGAATTTTTTACAATCAGGTAAAATTATCCGGGAAAGTGCCCCAGGTATGTCTGCTTTTTGGTCCGTCTGCTGCGGGCGGTGCCTATATTCCGGCTTTCTGTGATCTTGTGATTATGGTAAAAGGAAATGCGTCGATGTATCTTGGTTCACCTCGGATGGCAGAGATGGTTATTGGAGAAAAAGTCAGCCTGGAAGAAATGGGCGGAGCAGAAATGCACTGCTCAGTTTCCGGATGCGGGGATGTGCTCGCAGAAGATGAACAGGATGCCATAGCGCAGGCAAAAGCTTATTTGGAGTATTTTCCATCCAATTACGGCTCGGAAGCCCGCGATTTTCCTGGCGGTGTGCAGCCGGCGGTGCAGGAGTCCATCAATGAAATGATTCCAGCCAACCAGAACGCGCCTTTTAATATGTATGACCTGCTCGATCGGCTGGTGGACAAGAACTCGATGTTTGATGTAAAAAAGACGTTCGCACCGGAACTGATTACCGTGCTGGCCCGTATTGACGGGAAAGCAGTAGGAATAGTGGCCAATCAGCCAAAAGTTAAGGGAGGCGTGCTGTTTCAGGACTCCGCCGATAAAGCTGCCAAATTTATTGCGCTCTGTGACGCCTTTGGGATTCCGCTCGTGTTCTTAGCAGATATTCCAGGATTTATGATTGGCAGCAAGGTCGAGCGGGCGGGAATTATCCGTCACGGAGCAAAGATGATTGCCGCTATGGCAGAAGCGACAGTCCCTAAAATCTCTGTCATTGTGCGTAAAGCCTATGGAGCAGGCCTGTATGCGATGGCCGGGCCGGCGTTTGAACCGGACTGCTGTCTGGCATTTCCACAGGCACAAATTGCTGTAATGGGACCGGAAGCGGCCGTAAACGCTGTGTATGCGAATAAGATACAGGAACTTCCCGAAGAAGACCGTCCTGCTTTTTTAAAGGAAAAAAGAGAAGAATATAAGGAAAATATCGATATTTACCGATTGGCTTCGGATCTGGTAGTTGATGCAGTAATTGAGCCGGATACACTTAGAAACGAACTTATTTCCAGATTCAGCGCGTACCAGACGAAACAAACAACCTTTACGGATCGTAAACACGGGGTATATCCTGTTTAGCACAAAATTATGCGTGAACAGATCGCAGGTAATGCATCGGATGGCACATGATGAACTGCGGCCATAAAACGATCTGGCAAGTGGCCGCGGGTATGATGATTGGTATTTGTTAAAAAGTTTAGACGTGCAGACATTGCTTCACACGTATAAAATGATATGCAGAGTTAATGTGTGGAGAGGGATATAAGAAACAGCTGATTTCTGAAAAAAGCTTATTTTTTAAATCTTGTTTACATAATATATATTATCGGAAGTTAAATAAAAAGCTTTCTTTCTGGTATCACTAGTTAAGTAAACTACTATTAATGAGATGAGAGATTTAAAACAGAATGTTTTTATAACTGCGTCAAATTCAACAACATCAAATCACGAATGCATTCTTCTTAGCGTTTTTTGGAGTTCAGACTCATTAAAATTTCTTACGCTTCCGGATCTTCTTCGATAATTGCCGTGTCATCATCTATAACGTCTTTCAGTGAATAAAAACTTTCATCGTACTCAATATCTAATTCATAATCTGTTATTAATGAAGTTGTTTCTCCGCCATCGCTGGTGATGCTTTTTTCTTGGATACGATAGTTAGTTTCCTGGTCAAACCACATTTCAATAGTTTGCTCACCATCAAATACGATCTTATCAGCGGTTACTCCTTCTATTTGCTCTTCACCTTCAAACCTCACATCACCTTGTTCTTTTAATGATTCCAGGGTACTTACGAATCTCTCTTGATTTTGAGTTCTTTTTTCAGGGTCTGCGTCGTATTGGTAGTTTTCGTTATCGTTTTCAAAATACTCATACATAGCGCCATTATCGTTTGCTATAATCCGGTTTTCGCTCTCGTCTTCAATACGATAAGACGTTATGTCATCTTCTTGATAAACCCATGTTTTAGTAGTGGATTCGCCTTCCATATCATCCGAAGCAGTTAACATTTCTTCATGATAGGACGATGCGTTCCTATGTACTTCCATTGCATGATCTACTATATTTGCTGCTGCTTCTTCCTCGTTATTCTCACCTTGTGCACAAGCCGTTGCTATTAAAACAACACCGGATAAATACATCACGTTCTTAAACATTGGCCCACTCCTAATGGTTAGTCGTATTAACAATCATTTATTATAATAGTTGTTTAGAAAGTTTTTGGGAGTGTTTTTTATTAAAAGGGATTAGAGTTCGGGCTCCCCGTAGATAGTCGTTGTATTCTCATCCTTCAGATTCAATAAAGAAAATAACTCTGGGTCATGTTCTATGTTCGTATCGTGGTCTACTACCGTTGTGATGAGGTCATCCCCTTCTCCTATAATGTTTTTTTCCTGCAGCCTATAATGGGATTCCTCGTCAAACCAGACTTCATATTGATTGCCTTCGGTTTCACTTGTTTCTCCTTCGAATATTACTTTGTTTGCAGGGGTGCCGTTTATATCTTCCTCTCCTCCATAGCGCAGGCTATATTCGTCATTCGACATCATATGTTCAAGTGTCCTTGCTAACATTTCTTGGTTCTGAAGTTTTTCGTCGGGGTTTTCGGCGAATTGATAGAGAGTGTTTTCTTCTTTGTTGAGACGATACCCTGTTCCATTAACGTTTCCATAGGCTGCCTCGCCACTGGTATTTTCAATGCGGTACCCTTTGTCGCTTCCATCACTGTAGACCCATACATTCGAAATATTAACTACCCCTTCCTCCTCATAAGAGGATTCCACTTGTTCATATACGGAATCGATGTTTTCGTGGGTGTGGATAGCCTCTTGTACGATGTCTTCCACTTCGGATGTTTCATTGGTTTCGGTTATCCCCGCAGTGTATCCCATAATAAATAACAGGACCAAGCTCAGGAGAATGGGTGCTTTTTTCATATGTAAGCTCCTTTGTCGATGTTCGCACTTTCGGTGTTTGGTCCCTTTTTCTATGTATTATTGGGGACGGAATGATTGAAACAAACCTTCTTTTGTATTGGATACTCTGTGAAAAAAAGGATAAATCGTTTGGTAGCATCCGAAAAGAATGAGAAATACAGCTATCGGTGGTGTTAGGGAATCTGTTCTAATATACGTAGTCAGAAAGACGAAAAAAATAGAGTAACACACAACAAACTCGAATCTAATTGAAGCTTTGGTCGCGTATTGCTTCACCCGGCAGTATGGGCACACTATATATTTTCGAATACTGAAGGAATGTTTGGCCACATCCCACCATGTCCAGGTGCGTGAGCAGTTCTGACATACCGGTCTCATACGAAACCTCCTTTTGCAGATAGGGTTAACAATAAACCATTACATGTTTACTTTCTGAAGAAAATCTATTTAAAACACCGATTCTTCTTCGTTTGATAGGCTAAGATACCAAGGATATATCGCAACTTGTATTAAGAAAACCGGAATAAATAAAGCTAAAATAGCAATCCACGTCTCCATATAGAAAGATATAAACATAATCAACGCGATAAATACGAAAGACGAACCGCTAGCTAATTTTCTGGAACGAGCAGTGGGATATTGTTTTTCTTCACACTCCGGGCATTTCATATAGGAGCTTGTGGTAAAGGACTTCTTCGTCACTTCACCCCAACTCCATGTATAAGAACAGCTTTGGCATGCAGGCATGGTATTGCCTCCTTATCTATGTTATTTCTATTTTACTGTAAGAAGACGTTCCTCTTTATTTGTATCTACTATACCTCTCACTCAAAAGAGCTTTTCTTTTTGATTCGATATTTTTAAAAGCAAAGGATGAAAGGCCGCATATGCTAATATTTCAACTGAAAACAAACCGATAGTAACCGCCGAATTATCCGTAGCGATATGATAGATGAATATAAGAACGAGAATAAGCTGCGATATTCCAATTTCTATCTTTCGTTCACGAGCTGCCGGGTATTGCGTTGCCCCACAGAATGGACAAGTAATACTCGAGTGAATCCAGAAAAAATGGGCTCCCGTATGCTTCCATTTTAATGTACGAAAACAGTTCTGGCAGGTCGGCACACTATCCCTCCTTATATATGTAAAAATTTACTATTTAAACCATTTTAGCATTCCGAATAAAAAGACGTCCAATTTTTCTCGTTTTATTTAGGGAGCCGCCTTTTCCCATTATAGTGGTTGAGAAATTATTGGAGCCGGCCATCTTTAAGCAGCCATTTATCTGTACACTCGGATGCTATCTTGTTGCTGTGTGTAACAATTACGATAGTCGTTCTCTCTTGATGGAGTGTGTGAAAAAGGGATATTAATTCTTCTGCAGTTTCATCGTCCAAAGATCCAGTTGGTTCATCTGCAAGAAGAAGCTCTGGGGAGGATAATAATGCACGAGCGATACCCAACCGCTTCAGCTCCCCACCAGATAATTCAGCCACTTTATTGTCTCTTAGCGACTCGATACCGAGCTTATAGAGTAAATCTTCGGCGCGGGCTATTTTTTGCTGCTTCTCCAGAGAGTTCTTTTCAGCGTAAACCGGGAAACAGACGTTATCCCACAGAGTTACATTCGGAATGACAGGAGTATGCTGGGTAATGTAGCCCATGTTGGAGCGTCGGACATCCGCGAGGGCGCTATCTTTTCTGGAATGCATGGCAATAGACTGAAAGTGATAGCTTCCTCTGTATTTGGTTTCGAGTCCGGCCATGATGTTAAGCAAGGTGCTTTTTCCGGACCCGCTTCTCCCCTGGATGGCGGTCAGTGAGCCACGGGCTATATCCAGCGAAACATCATCCAATACCCGCTTTCTGCCGTACGCTTTGCTTATTGACTGTAAAGACAATAGTGCCTCCATTATATTCCTCCCTGTTTGATTTGTTTCGTAAGCGGGGCCTGTTGAATAGCGAACCGAATGAAGATGGCAAGCCCGGCGAAAATAAGTAATCCTAAGGCGAAACTGACCCCGAGGTATATGCTGAGAATAGAAAGCGATTCGCCCCAAAATAGAAAGGCGATAAAGCTGGAAACTACAAACCCTATGCCTGCATAAAACATGGATTCGCTAAGCAGCATGCGGATGAGCTGACCTTTAGTCATGCCATATACGAGCAGCATGCTTAACACATCAAGATTCTTTTTTATTTTATAGAGAAGCAAACCGAAAAAACTGCCGCCAATCAGGACAAGAAGCGCACTGAGCACAGTATAAACCAGCGTCGTATTTTGCTGAGTCATGCGGGAAAGGGCACTCACTCCCGCCATATCCTGGTTAATAATCGTCGATTCGGTAAATCCGCTCTCATCTTGCGCGTTATGAAGCCCCTGCCTTACATCAATGTCATTGGCTTCGGATAACAACATGCCGCCGGTGCCTGACAGTAACGTGATTTCAGTGAAAATCGATTCGTCTGTTTCTTCATTGCTCTCATCTAACGCCTGTGCTTGTGCCGGGGTAGGGAGCACTTCGGGTAATACCATCGCCCGGTCCAGGTTATACTCCGTTTCGCTCGAGCCAATGATGGTCGTGGAAGGTTCTAAAATCCCTGCCACTTCGGCTTCCATAGGTTGAAAGAAATGGGCGATGATGACCGTGTCCCCTACGTCGAAATAAGACGCATAGTCATTTCCCAACAACACGGGTAAAGACTCAGTAGAGAAAGTATAGTCCCCTTCGTGAAATGTTTCTCCAGACTTTGTTTCGACGCGATTGGATTCCAGTGCAGTGTTGTTCATTTGGACCGATTCAATCAGGCGATACGACCCACTATCCAGCTCCCAATATTGGGTCTCTTCACCGTAGGGATACCCGCTGTCAAAGACAGCCGGGCCATCGAAATCAAGAATGCCTATGGGCTGCGAATTGGCGTAGTAAAAATCGAACGTGTCCTGTTCGCGTAGGGACGTATTATAGGCCTGCAGCTGCTGAAAACTGTCCTCCTGGTTGTAAAAAGCCTGTTCACTTTCTTCATCGTACATGGTATCGACTGTGCGATATAAGTTGTTTCCGTCGAGCGTGTGGCTTGTTTCCGATTCTACGCTGCCATAGCCGGCGTTTAATACACCAATAAATACCAGAGCGAAGAAAACAGTGGCGGCGACTATGAGAGCTATATTAATGAGTTTGGTGTGTTGGAATAGGATGTGCAGTCGTTTCAATGTGCTCCCTCCTTTTTTATGCTAAGCCGAGTATTATTGCGCGCCTCCTTTTTTTATAACCATCCGAATATGCCATAAGCTCATCCCTATTATCGTAGTAAAAAGCAAGGCCATCGATAAGCCCCCTTCGAGCAGCCATCTCTCGTTCCATGTTGGTATAACGTTTAGCGTTGATAGGACAGAAAAGCCCAAGAAGACCAATATCCCCTGAAAAAATAAGGTGAGTAACCAGGGAAAGTAAAGATACCGCCATATATGAAAGCCGGGCCAGCCGTGGTAGTGCCAAATGATAACGGCGGCACGCCTCCCTTTCATATACATTGCCATTCCTATAAGAAATGCGAGGGAAAGGAAAACAGTGCCCGCAGAAATGATAACGGTAAGCCACTGATTCGACTGCAGCTGGTAGGACCCGCTGGTTTGGATATCCAGGACGTTCCATTCGTCTATCAATGTATCGGTTGCTTCTTCGAGTGCTTGGGATGTTTGACCCGAGCGTGTCTGTAGAATAACCAGGTTCCCCTCTTCTATTGATAAATCGTTCATCGGCTGAACAAGCCAGGCTTCGCGCATGAGCTGATGGCTGTTCGGGCATCAAAAAGGGCCGTAGCTTCACAAGGGACATCCGAGGGACCTTGTTCGCCCCGTATCACCAGGCATTCATTGTGACTATCCGCTTCTTTAAAGGGAGGAAGTGCCATCTCGGTGCTGTTGCGGTAGACTTGTTTTAAGGGGGCGGTTTCTGCGTCGTATTGGATGAGCATGGACGGTTCCATCTCTTCCAACCCCTCTTCTATCAACGCTAGTTCTTCTTCTGTTACGTTTAGGTGGACAGCGTCTTTATGAATAAAGCCATTGGTCAAAATATTGGCGTAGGTCATGGTCGCTGACAACAAATATAGCGACATCAGCAAAACCAAGAGAAGTATCCATATTCCATTTATCCATTTTTTATGTATGTTAATATCAGATGTCATTAAATCGTCCGCCTAGTAGATTACATAGTTTGGTAGAGCACAGCACAAAAGGAAAGCGTGGCGCCACGCTTTCCTTCCTTCTCTCATTATGGTAGCATTTGTAAATTAATTGAGGAATAACAGTCTATCTTAATATATAACGATTACACGCTAAACTTCGTTGGTAAAGGCTGTGACTCTTTCATTTCTTACAAATATTTACTTTATCATTTATTGATGGCGATTTCAGTAAGTTGCAATTCCTCTTCTCCCGATGAGATTTCTTCTTAAGAAAAGCATTACGTCGTTGGAGGAAATGCTTGGTTCACCATGTGAGATGCTAGGTTTCAAATTTTGTACATTGGTCAAAGGGGTTATTTTTATAATGAAACGTTTCTTTTACAGAATATTGATCGTAGTACTAATATCGAGTTTTCGCTTCTTAACGCACGCGTCGCTTAGACAACGCGAATCGAAGAAAATTAAGAGAAGAGACTATAAAACAGCGGTCAAAAACATGGAGTTTTTAGAAGAAATGATGATAAAAAGCAGGCGGTTAAATAAAGATATCACAGAGGGGCCGGCGTTCGTTCATTCCCAGGCAGAGCGAAAACTCATTGATGCTTTTCTTTCCCATCATGAAAAACAGGGGGAGGAAGATTTTTACCTCGTGGTAGCCCTTGAGTGGGTTAAAGAAAAAGAGAAAAAGAGTATCCACTCATCGATATTTTGGGCTTTCCTTCTTTTTGTACTGCTTATTATCACGCTAGGGCTGACGATAGCGAATGGATTTATGGAGGGAGTAGTAGCCATTCTTTTATTGGCCCTAGGCCCATTGTGTGCTGTTTTTGGTCTGTTTAATGCATTTCGTGGAAAAGGATGTATGAAGGTCGTTATGGTAGGAATACATCTCTTTCTTCTTTTTCTATATACACTCCTTCTCATATAATTAACTGGTTTTTGCCGCTTGGGAAATTTGCACTTTTGTAGAAAATATCAGCATTGAAATATGTAAATATAAAAAGAGCAGCATACCTACCAGGCTATTGAGAGATCTCTTTCTTGAAAGCCTGAAGAGACAACTGGGAGCTTTTATTGAGCTGCCTGCTGTTTTTCTTTTTTTCTATCTCTTCTCGTTTGAATAATTCCCCATATAACTCCGATTGTCGCGCCTCGAATGATTAAATCGACAGCTCCTTCCACCAACGGGTAATTTATAAGGTAAAAGGACGTTAAATGCAACGCCAGTCCAACTAAACAAGCTAACACTGAGTATTTTATGATGTTTGTTACATACGTCATATAGGGATCGCTCCTTCTCCTATGTCATCCATTCTTCTTTTTTTGCCTCTTTGCTCCCCAAAAAATCGTTATGATGGCACCAAGACTGCCCAAAAGAGCCCCATTCATCACCGCTGGTATTGCGTCTTGGAAAATCGGGTCCCCGGCAAGGAGATTCAACATTACCCGGAACAATGCGGCTGCTATACCAATACCAACTGTATATACAATAAACTGCCCTATGTATTTCAAGTGAAAACCTCCTTTCTTCCTGCCTTTTCCCTCGTTTCTCTTTTTTATTCCATCTTCTACATAATATATAGCTTCATTGGTTTAATTCCCATAATTTAGGGAATTAATCAAAGCCAGGGGGTATTTAATATGAAATACATAGTTGGTTGTTTATTATTTATAGGGCTTGCCGGGTGTGGCAGCGAGCCAGATGCGGAATTCACCGACGAAACCGATCGTTTCAAGGTTGCTATGGATGTTAATGAGGTAAACGATGATAACGGTGAAGTGGAGACGGAACAGGCAGATATAACGATATTCTACGATGGTCCACTTTCCGAGGCAGAAAACGTAGTAAGTGTAGTCTATAAAGTGCCATTTGAAGAAACTTCCGGACAAGGCTATAGCACCTCATCGTTTAGGTTCGATGAGGTAGGTGGAGAAGAAAGACGGGTTTTTGAAGATGACAGAGTTTCCGAAACTCTGAAGAATGGAGAGAACATAGAAATTTTCATTTCTTATCCAGATGAAAATGGAGAAATTGTTGAAGATCAACTATCACTGTCCTATTGAGTATCATGCGATATTTCTTCAAAAAGCTGGATAAAAAGGAAAGCACTTTCTATTCCATACGCTCGTTTTTATTAAAAAAATACGCGGTACATCGCTCTCCTATCAAATGACGATGCCCGATGGTACACCGAGCACCTGTCGTTTGCTCTCACAGCGTCTCTCATCGTTCGGTGCATACATAAACCCCCGGCATCCATATCAATGGTTACCGGGGGTTGTTCTGCTATCCAATTACCTGCCAGACGCCGTTTATAAAAAAGAAACTTAACAGCATAAAAATCAGAAACTCTCCCGGCTTTGATCCCGTTAATTTTCCAAAAGGAAATCGAACGTTGTATCGGACCGGAAAAAATAAATGAACGCCTTTAGGTGTCAGCATATCAAGGAAAATGTGGCTGATGACACCTGCTGTAATTCCCGCCTGTATTACGGTTCCTGTTAATCCTGGAATCAGCCCTGTGAGAATAAACACAATGGCTGTTCCTACCAGACTGTGCGTGAGTGTACGGTGGCCGACCAGCTTAAATACAAGGTAAGACGTTGCTCTCAGGCGCCGTCCCATCCAGGAATTCGGCTGGCAGATATCCGGAAGCAGGCCGCCGAGCATCAAAGAGCCGATGAAGACGGCCGCCTGCACAATGTCCTGCTCTACTGCCTGGGGTGCTCCGTTAAAATAGATGGCTGCAGATCCTGCAGCGAGGGCGCCTACGGTGTGTGTTGCTGCTTTCATGATGTCCGCCCCACTCTTGTTTACATAATAATGTTATGGTTTACTAGTTAATTTGTATTCTACAGGAGACCATACATATTTAACTTTTCCCTGTTTTTTCTCATCAATAACAAAGGATCCACTGCTGTATCGGTCACTTTTCCGGAATCGCTTTAGGTTTTCTGTATGCGTGACGCCTTTGTCTGTTCGAAGCACGATTTCCTGATCACCGGAAGACGTCTTATAAAGGGCGATAATCCGATGCGGGTTGGATTTAAGTTCCCGAATCATTACAAGACCTCTCGTCGCCCGTTTTGCCGTTTCAAAGTCGCCGGCGCTCATTTTCTTCACAGCGCCGCGCTGGGTCACGAGGACGAGCTGCGTATCATCTGCCACGGGAATGGCATTGACTACCTCATCCCCTTCTTTTAAGTTGATGCCTTTCACACCGGCGGCTTGTTTGCCGACAACTGGAATGTCTTCGATTGGAAAACGCAGGCCATAACCGAAGGAGCTGGCCAAAAAGAGATCGGTTTCTTTCTCTAACTCGAGAACCGCTGTTACCTGGTCCCCGTCCTTGAGCTTAACCGCCGTCAGCGCTTTCGAATAACGCTGGGCTTTATATACATTCAGCGGTGTTTTCTTCACGAGCCCCTGTTTCGTAATAAACAGCAGCTCATTTTTAGTATCAAACGTTTGAACCGGCAGGGCTTTAATGAGTTCATCCCCCGCCTCCAGCTGCACCAGGTTGCCGATATGCTGGCCGTTGTCCTTCCAGCGGATCTCAGAGAGCTGGTGCACCGGCATATAGATATACTGACCGCGCTTGGTAAAGAGCAGCAGCGTGTCTGTCGTATTCATCTCACTGAAATACAGCAGTTCATCGGTTTCTTTCATGCCGGGCTTTTCCTCTTTTGATGCGGAATAGGAACGGATACTCGTTCGTTTGACATATCCTTCCTGTGTTGCTGTAATAATGACATCTTCAGAAGGAATCATTCCTTCCATGTCGACCACGAGCTCCTGGATATGTTCTTCAATTTTGGTAAGACGCTCATCGTTATACAGCTTACGGATCCGCGTGAGCTCTTTTTTTATTACGTCCATCAGCTTTTTGTCGCTTTTTAGAATACCTTCGAGACGGGTGATTTCCTTGCGGAGGGCTTCCGCTTCTTTTTCAAGCGTCACGATGTCGGTATTCGTTAAGCGGTACAGCTGCAGGTTCACGATTGCTTCAGCCTGCTCGGATGTAAAGGAATATTTTTCTTCGAGGTTCCGCTTGGCATCGGCTTTATCGTTGGATTCCCGTATGGTAGCAATCACTTCATCGAGAATAGATATAGCTTTAATCAGGCCTTCCACAATATGCTGCCTTTTGACCGCTTTGTCGAGCTCATGGCGGGAACGGTTGGTTACGACCTTGCGCTGATGTCCAATATAAGCGGATAAAAGCGGTTTAAGCCCCATAAGCTGCGGCGTTTGGTTGTAGATGGCCACCATATTGAAATGGTAGGCAATCTGCAGATCCGTAGCCTTGTATAAAAAGGTCAGCACGTTTTCGGGATCGGCTTCTTTTTTCAGTTCAACGACAATTCGAAGCCCGGTCCGGTCCGTATCGTCCCGTACTTCGGCAATTCCGTCAATTTTTTTATCAAAGCGTATTTCATCCATTTTTTTAACTAAATTTGATTTTACAACGTCATATGGAATCTCGGTAATGACGATCTGCTTACGTCCGCCGCGAAGCTCCTCGATTTCTGCATTCGCGCGCAGCATTACTTTTCCTTTACCGGTTTCATAGGCACTGCGGATGCCTTCAAGCCCTTGAATCGTACCTCCAGTTGGAAAATCCGGTCCCTTCAGAACAGTCATTAGCTCATCGACACCGGCTTCCGGCTTATCAATCATCATTAAAGCTGCGTCAATCACTTCTCCAAGCTGATGCGGAGGGATGTCGGTTGCATACCCTGCGCTGATGCCGGTAGAACCATTAACGAGAAGGTTCGGATACATTGCCGGCAGCACAATCGGCTCTTCCTGAGAATCATCAAAGTTGGGGATATATTCTACTGTGCTTTTTTCAATGTCACGCAGCAGCTCTGCAGAAAGTGCGGATAGACGGGCCTCAGTATAACGCATCGCCGCGGGCGGATCTCCATCCACCGACCCGTTGTTACCATGCATCTGCACGAGCGCATTGCGGACTTTCCAATCCTGACTCATCCGTACCATTGCTTCGTACACGGAGCTGTCTCCATGCGGGTGGTAGTTACCAATTACGTTACCTACCGTTTTGGCAGCTTTACGGAACGGCTTTTCAAACGTGTTGCCTTCATGGTACATCGCATACAAAATCCGGCGCTGCACCGGCTTCAGGCCGTCCCGGGCATCAGGCAGTGCCCGCTCCTGGATAATATATTTGCTGTAGCGGCCGAAGCGATCGCCGATTACATCTTCAAGCGGTAAGTCTAAAAACTTTTCTGTCTGCGTCATTCGTATTCATCCTCCAGGTGAAGGTTTTCGTTTTCCAGAATGCTGCTGTCTTCCTCCAGCCCAAAGGCTACATTCGATTCAATCCACTTTCTGCGCGGTTCAACTTTATCGCCCATCAGCACGCTGACGCGCTTATCGGCACGGGCAAGGTCTTCTATCGTCACACGGATAAGCGTACGGGACTCCGGATTCATAGTCGTTTCCCATAACTGGGTGGCATCCATCTCTCCGAGACCTTTATAGCGCTGAATGATATAGCCTTTGCCAATTTTTTTCATCGCTTCCTGCATTCCTTCTTCATCCCAGGCATACTCTGTTTTTTTTTTTTTGCCGGAGCCTTTGCTTATTTTATACAGCGGCGGCAGGGCAATATACACCTTGCCGGAGGAAATAAGCTCGCGCATGTAGCGGTAAAAGAAAGTCAGCAGCAGCACCTGAATGTGGGCGCCGTCCGTATCCGCATCCGTCATAATCACTACTTTATCGTAGTTGCGCTCCTCCAATACAAAGTCAGCACCAACCCCTGCGCCTAGAGCGTAAATGATTGTGCGTATTTCTTCGTTTTTCATAATGTCGTCAATACGGGCTTTTTCCGTATTGATCACTTTACCGCGCAGCGGCAGCACTGCCTGAAATTTACGATCCCGTCCCTGTTTAGCGGAACCGCCGGCAGAGTCACCCTCGACAAGGTAGAGTTCGTTCCGGTCCGGGTTTTTCGACTGGGCTGGTGTAAGCTTGCCGCTGAGAGCACGTCTTTTTTGCGGTTTTTCTTGCCGTTTCTTGCTTCTTCCCTGGCGCGGCGTGCCGCTTCTCTCGCCTGGGACGCTTTGACAGCCTTTTTAATCAGCATTTGGCTGACGGTTGGGTTTTCTTCAAAAAAGTACGTCAGCTTTTCAGCCAGCACCTGTTCCACGGCGGAGCGGGCATCAGGCGTACCGAGTTTACTTTTGGTCTGGCCTTCAAACTGAAGCTTTTCTTCAGGCACACGGATCGAGATAACCGATGTGAAAGCCCTCACGTATATCCGAACCGTCAAGGTTTTTATCTTTTTCTTTTAACAGCCCGGTCTTTTTTGCATATTCATTCACAATCCGGGTCAGAGCAGATCTCGCTCCGGACTCATGGGTGCCCCCGTCTCTTGTACGTACGTTGTTTACAAAAGAAAGGGTTGTTTCAGTGTATGCGTCATTAAATTGAAATGCGGTCTCCACTTCAATCCCCTGGTTTACGCCTTCAAAGAAAACGACCGGATGAAGGGTTTCCTTATCTTCGTTTAAATACTCCACAAACGCTTTAATCCCTGTATCAAACGAAAACGAATCGGTTACGACTTCCTGCTGGCGCTCATCACGAATGCTGATGGTGACACCGCCCAGCAGAAACGCCGCTTCTCGTAAACGTTCCGCTAACGTATCGTATTGAAACACCGTATGGTTAAAAATTGACGGGTCCGGCTTAAAACGGATCGTCGTCCCTGTTTTTTTGGTGGTGCCTTTTTTCACAAGACCGGTAACCGGCTTACCGCCGTCGCGGAAGGACTGCTGAAAGCTCTCGCCGTTACGGTCGATCATCACGTCAAGGGATTCCGATAGAGCATTCACAACAGAGGCTCCTACGCCATGGAGCCCCCCGCTGGTCGCATATCCGCCCTGTCCGAACTTGCCTCCGGCATGAAGAACCGTGAGGATGACTTCCGGCGTCGGCTTTCCGGTCTGGTGCATTCCGGTGGGCATGCCTCTTCCGGCGTCAGAGACGCTGACGCTGTTATCTTTATGCAGAACGACCTGAATGTCTTTGCCGTATCCGGCCAGAGCTTCGTCGACTGCGTTATCTACGATTTCAAAAACGAGATGATGAAGTCCCCGGCTATCGGTGCTTCCGATATACATGCCGGGGCGTTTGCGAACCGCTTCAAGACCTTCGAGGACTTGAATCGACTCGTCGTTATATTGGTATGTTTCCTTTGCTGCCAAAAAATCCGACTCCCTTCTCATGCAAGAACAAATATCTTTGTATAATATCTTATCATACCATACGACTTTATACGAACGTATGTTTTATATGACACTTCCTCCATCAAAATATCACAAAAAAACAAAAAGAACCAGTTCAAGTTTGAACTGGTTCCCGGAATGGCTTTATCGTGTCATCTGATATTCGACCTTTATACACGAATCCATTACTATATTTATATCTTTTTGCGCAAGGACGGTTGGTACTTCCTCATGGGACACGCCAAGCTGCGCCCAGAAAGTGCCGGCATCAATCTCAAGCACATCGCGGGCCACCTCCGGGAGAAACTCACTGCGGCGGAACACATTAACAATATCTACGGGTCCGTCAATGTCCTGCAGGCGCTTAACGGCTTTTACACCGAGTACTTCATCGACAGTCGGATTGACAGGTATTATTTCATACCCGGCCTGCTGCATCTGGCTGCTGATCTGATAGGACGTACGCGACGGGTTATCGGACAGGCCTACCACGGCGATCCGTTTGCTGTTGTCGAGTATATGCTTTATTTTCTTCTGATCGGGATTGCTATGAGCCATATTCTATCTCTCCTTTAGAAATGATTTAAAGTAATCCGGCAGACTCAAGGTACTCTTCTGCTACAGCATAAGGTCTGCATCTTCATATTCTACTTGATAGTTCATCTCCTGCATTTCCTCGTCGGTGATCATGCCGGCAAGACGGTTCAATGGTTCTTCAAGCTCTGGATATTCTTCAAGGGTTTCCTGTTTCATCAAAGGCGCACCCTGATAAGGCGGAAAGAGATTTTCGTCGTCTTCCATCAGTTCAAGATCGTACTCGATGATATCTGCGCTGGTGGAAAATGCATCGATAAAATCAACCTGTTCTGTTGTGAGGGCACGGGTACGAAGACCTGAATCCATTGTTTCTACTTCAGCGAAAGAAAACCCATAGATATCCTGTAAACCTATATACCCGTCTTCGCGGTCGGCAAACTCAAAAGTGAATCCGGCTGTCAGCTGATCGCTGTATGTCTCCATATCCGAGATGGTTTCAATACCAAGCTCATCAGCCGTTTCTCCTCTTACAGCAAGGGCATACGTGTTGTTGAATGCCATCGGCTCCAGGTAAGCCAAATCGTATTCTTCCATTAGTCCTGTTCTAGCCTGTTCATACACTTCTTCTTCGGTCGTTCCCGGTTCCGGTGTTTCATCCAGCAGCGTAGTAAGAGCCGTGCCTGTAAATTCCAGGTATACGTCTACATCGTCGGACTGAAGAGCATTAAAGGCAATATCAGTGCTTCCCATACCGGTACGCACATCCACCATTAAATCTGTTTCTTCTTCGATAAGGTGCTTATACATATTTGCGATAATCTCCGGCTCTGCAGTAATCTTACCGCCAATCGTTATCTGAGGCTGCTGGGCAAACGAAAATAACGGAGCCAGCGCTATCACAATAGACAGACCAAGCACAGCAAAAATAGGAGCAAGCGTTTTACCCTGGGACCGCTTTTCTGTCATACGGAGGATAAAGTCAAAAAACAGAGCCAAAAGGGCAGCTGGAAGAGCTCCCAGCAGAATATACGTATTATTGGCTCTGTCGATGCCGGTCATAATAAAGTCACCAAGTCCGCCGGCGCTGATCAAAGCCGCAAGCGTTGCCGTGCCGACAATCAGCACCATCGATGTGCGGATACCGGCCATAATGATCGGCATCGCCATAGGAAGTTCGATTTTACGAAGCTTTCGAACCGAAGACATTCCCATTCCTGTGGCCGCTTCCTGAATGGAAGGATCCACTCCTTGAATGCCGGTGTATGTATTCCGCAGAATAGGAAGGAGCGCATAGGCGGTAAGAGCTACTACGGCAGGGAGCGTTCCAATTTGATTCAAAAGCAGAATCATAAATCCTAACAGTGCGAGACTGGGAATCGTCTGCAGCACAGCAGCAACTCCAATAATCGGTTCAGCAAACTTTTGTTTTCGGGTGAGAAGAATGCCAAGAGGTACGGCAATCAGAACAGCAAATAACAAAGCGACGACCGACATATGAACATGCTGCCACATGACCTGCCAGAATTCGCCCTGACGTGTGGAAAACAGTTCCCATAATTCCTGTAATGTTTCCATCAGGCAGGCTCCCCTTCCTCTTCAAGCTGGGCTTTTTTCATAAACTGCACAATATCCCGATAGCTCAGTACGCCTTCGATACGCGTACCTGTTAGAACAGGGAGAGCCTCCAGCTCAGTATCGTCAAAAGACTTCAGGGCATGTTTCAGCGTGTCTTCCGGATGAATGGCCGGATCGTTCGATACAATACCTTCTTCTGCCTGACGTCCTACATACGTCCGGTCATCTTTGAAAATATAGAGAGGCGCCGGATACAGCGGATAATCGCTGACGTCCTGTGTACTGGCAAGCAGATGGCTGTTCGGATTCATGACTTCTTTTACGCGGGTGTCCCAAGGGTCACGACGGTCACCGATGAAGTTTTTTACAAAGTCATCGGCCGGCTCATTAACGAGTTCCTCCCGGCTGCCCACCTGAACAATGTTGCCCTCTTTCATGAGACAGATCCGGTCGCCAAGCGCCAATGCTTCATCAATATCGTGGGTGACAAATACGATGGTTTTTTGAATGTCTGCCTGCAGCTGGCGGATATCTTTCTGAAGCTGTTCCCGGCTGATCGGATCCAAAGCGCTGAATGGTTCATCCATCAAAATAATATCCGGATTCCCGGCCAGGGCGCGGACAACACCAATACGCTGCTGCTGGCCTCCGGAAAGTTCAGAAGGTCTGCGGTCCCGATATGTTTCCGGATCAAGGCCGACCATGTTTAACAGCTCATCAACCCGTTCACTGACAGCCGCTTTTTTCCATTTGCGCATTTCCGGTACAACCGCAATGTTTTCAGCAATGGTCATCGTTGGGAAAAGAGCAATCTGCTGAAGGACATAGCCAATGTTCCAGCGCAGCTCCTGGCGGTTCCAGTCCGTGATATCTTTATCCTCAATCGTAATGTGGCCGGAAGTAGGTTCAATAAGGCGGTTAATCATTTTAAGCGTGGTGGTTTTACCACAGCCGCTTGGTCCGATTAATACAAAAAACTCGCCTTTATTGATCGTCAAGTTAAATTGTTCGACAGCAGTTGACTGGTCTGGAAATTGTTTTGTAATGTCGTGAAAAGATATCATAGTGTTCAAGCCCTTTCTTTGTATAGTTGCCTGTTGCCTCGCATACAGGGTTAGGAAAGCTGACCTAATCATATTTCATCTTCCAGTCCTTTACAAACAATAAGGGACGTCAAAAAACCGGAGGCAACGTAGTGTCCCCTCCGGTTTTAATTATTATTTATTAAATCACCGCTCCGCCGTCTACGTTCAGCACGGTACCTGTAATAAAAGAGGCTTCGTCTGACGCCAGAAAAGCGTAGGCGTTAGCAATGTCCTCCGGGGTGCCGAGCGTACCAAGCACGGCTTTCTCCTTCATCATGGACAGAGCCTTTTCCGGCATTTTTTCTGTCATCGGTGACAGGATAAATCCGGGGGCGACGGAGTTTACTCTAATCTTGTAGCGCCCGAGCTCTTTCGCCCATGTTTTTGTCATCCCATTGATGCCGAATTTGGAGGCAGCGTAGTTGGTCTGCCCGAAATTGCCGTAAATACCTACGACCGAGGAGGCATTTAAAATAACACCGGATCCCTGCTCTTTCATCAACGCCGCCACTTTCTGTGTGACGAGGAATACCCCTTTTAAATTGACGTTTATCACCTTGTCCCAGTCTTCCTCTTCCATTTTCAGCAGCTGAGCGTCCGCTGTAATCCGGCATTATTAATGACAATATCCACTTTTGAGAAAGTCTGAACCGTTTGTTCCAGGACATGGTCAATATCGGCTTTGTTTGTAATGTCCGCTTTGACGCCGATTATACGTTCCTGCTGCTCTCCTGCTTCTGTTACAACGTGGTCAAGGTCCTGCTGATTGACGTCAACAATGACAACGTTGGCGCCTTCTGCAAGAAATTTTTTAGCTGAGGCCGCTCCGATACCGCGGCCTCCTCCTGTAATAACAGCGGTTTTTCCTTCTAATCGTTTCATGTTGTATCCTGATCCTTTCTATTCGTTATGTTATACAACGCCGAAGCTTGCCAGAATAATAGCGACCACTGTAGCAAGAATAGGAATGGCCACGGCAACGACAAAAATATCTTTATAGGAATCCTTGTGGGTCATACCGGTTACAGCAAGAAGCGTTAACACAGCGCCGTTATGAGGCAGGGCATCCAGGCCTCCGGATGAAAGCGAGGCGACCCGGTGAAAAGCTTCCGGGCTGATGCCGGTCTCAAGCGCGAGCTGGTAGTACTGCTCCCCCAGCGCTTCCAGCGCGATACCCATACCGCCTGATGCTGAACCCGTTGCTCCTGCTAGAATATTAACGGCAATCGCCTCTGAGATCAGCGGACTGCCGCGGACGCCTAGAAGAAGCTCCGTTAAACGGTCAAAGCCGGGCACGTTCTGAACAACGGTTCCAAATCCAACCGCGGCGCTGGTATTAATAATAGCGAGGACAGAACCTGATGCTCCGGCGTTCATTGCTTTAACATAGCCTCTCCACTTGTCGATATTAAGCAGGAGAATGAGGACAATCCCGGAGATAAGCGCCACTACGATGTCCCATCCAAATATATTTAACGTGACCAGTACGACTAACAGCGGAAGGATGGACAGGAGAAACAGCGGAGTTTTTCCGTCTTCTTCTTCCACCATCTTTTTGTCTTTTGGTTCAGTGAATATTTCTCCCTGGGCGCTGAGCTTCTTTTCTCTCCAGCGCAGGTAAAAGTAACCGCCAACGCCCATAACGGCTGCAGCAGCGAGACCCATTAATGGGGCCGCTGTGGCTGTTGTTTCAAAAGAAGCGATGGGAATCAGGTTTTGGATCTGCGGTGTTCCCGGGCTGTCATTGTAAAGGTTAAAGCCCCAAGTGCAATGGTAGGCGGGATTAATTTTCTTGTAATATTTGCTTCTCTGAACAATGCAAGAGACAGCGGGTACACGGCAAACACAACCACAAAGAGGCTGACGCCGCCGTATGTAAGAATGGCAGCAGATACCACAACGCTCAATATGGCACGCTTTGTACCGATAAAGCGGCTGAGTGCCATGGCGACCGACCTGGCCATGCCCGTATCCTCCATCAATTTACCAAAAATAGCGCCGAGCAGAAACACTGGAAACCACTGCTGGGCAAACCCGACAAATCCGCTCATGTACGTATCTGTATAAGCCTCAAGCAGGTTTAGCCCTCCAAATATTGCCACCACACCAGCAGCGATAGGCGCTACCCAGATAATAGACCAGCCCATGTAGGCCAGCACCATGAGAACGATAAGACCTAATATTATTCCTAACATATGCCATTCCTCCTTTTATTGAACCACGGGCGCATCTTCCGGCCCGGCTATTCCCATGACAGCTTCTGAAAACAAACGTACATCCATCGTGCGCAGCGGTTCTGCCATTAACGGGGTGAAATCCATATGTGCCAGAATATCGGTCTCCAGATCAATCCCGGGGGCGATTTCTGTTAATAGGAGCCCCTCAGGACGGAGTTCAAATACGGCCCGCTCGGTAATGTAAAACACATCCTGCTTTACTTCGTTGGCATAGTCACCGCTGAAAGTTACATGCTCCACCTGCTTCACAAATTTAGGAAATTTCCCCTCCTGCTCAATGGTCAGTTTTCCATCTCCTACACGGGTCTTTAAACCACCTGCAGTAAATGTCCCGCAGAAGACGACTTTTTTGGCATTTTGGGAAATGTTAATAAATCCACCGGCCCCTGCTATTTTCGGGCCGAACTTACTTACGTTGACGTTGCCGGACTGATCGAGCTGGGCCAGACCCAAAAATGCCACATCCAGACCGCCGCCGTCATAAAAATCAAATTGGTACGGCTGATCGATAATCACGTCTGGATTAGTGGATGCTCCAAAGCTTTTTCCGCCAGCCGGGATGCCGCCAATCGGCCCGGATTCTAGCGTAAGACGAAGATCGCGGCCGACGCCTTCTTCGTTGGCTACCATGGCGACTCCTTCCGGCATCCCAATTCCCAGATTCGTAATCGCATGCGGTACAAGCTCCATCACCGAACGGCGGGCGATGACTTTCCGTTCCGTCAGCGGCAGGCGGGCGAGTGAATGCACGGAGCTGCGGATTTCTCCGCTGTAGGCCGGATTGTACTGCTCCCCATTCGTCTGCATATGGTCTTCCGGCGGCGCTTCGACAATGGCATCAACATAAATACCGGGAATTTTCGTCAGGCGGGGCTGCAGCGTACGGGCTTCTACCACTTTTTCTACCTGCAGAATAACGATGCCTCCTGAATTTTTGGCGGCCTGGGCAATGGAGAGCACCTCCAGCGTTGCCGCCTCTTTTTCCATGGAAGCGTTACCATTTTCATCCGCATAAGTGGCGCGTATCAATGCCACATGTATAGGAAACGTTTTATAAAACAAATAGTCAACTCCGTTTATAGGAAACAGTTCTACATGATCTTCCGTGCTTTTCGTATTTAATTTACCGCCGTCGAGCCTGGGATCAACAAATGTTTTCAGCCCTACATGAGTGAGCAGGCCCGGTTTTTTTGCTGCGATATCCCGAAACAGGTGGGTAATAACCCCCTGAGGAAGATTGTAGGCTTCTATTTTATTTTCAATCGCCAGTTTCGCAAGCTTTGGAGCAAGTCCCCAGTGGCCGCCGATCACTTTCTTCACCAGCTTTTCGTGGCCCACGTTATTTAAGCCCTTCTCCGCCCCATCTCCCTGGCCGGCGGCATAAACCAGTGTTAAATCCACGGGCTGCTGTTCCCGTTCAAACCGCCTGCCGAGCGCTTTCGTTAACGCCTCCGGATGGCCGTTCCCAACAAAGCCCCCAGTGGCAACGGTGGCGCCATTTGGTATCATTCCAACAGCCTGTTCTACACTCATCACTTTAGACATAAGAAAAATCCTCCCTCACATTTGTATACGCTTACACATTGTATTTGCAAGAAGTATGCCACATTTTATGTGAGGAGAAGAAACAACACCAAAAAGACAATCCCGCCGGATTGTCTTAGAGCATCAATATGGAGACTATAGACACGGCAGCCTTCACTTTATCTATTTCCGAATAAAATAATATATTTATTTTATTTAGAGAGCAAATCAACGTCTTCTTCTTATTTTGAAAAGCGATAAAGTGTAGCAAACGCAGGAAAAGTGTTCGGTTTTATATACAGTTTGAGAGCGCTATCGATAATTGTGTGCGCGAATCTGAACATATAACTAGTTTTCTCTATAAGGTGTGCGTGAATCCGAACGCTCCTCCTCTTC
>NZ_JALBWT010000049.1:0-30425 GCF_023845525.1 Sinobaca sp. H24 | reverse complement strand
CTCCCGCTTCATAGCAAAAGCCGTCCGGGCATCCAGGCGGCTTTTCTGCTTCTTATAATTATGATTAGATATGAATTTTCTAAA
Organism: Sinobaca sp. H24; assembly: GCF_023845525.1. Classification (NCBI taxonomy): domain Bacteria; kingdom Bacillati; phylum Bacillota; class Bacilli; order Caryophanales; family Sporolactobacillaceae; genus Sinobaca; species Sinobaca sp. H24. The sequence continues at coordinate 30,341 of NZ_JALBWT010000049.1, read as the reverse complement.
CATTGTGTTACTTTTAAGCCAGCAGCATTCTTCCTTCTTTCTCTCGCCCAACAAACCCATTTCCTATCTAAAAGGAGACGGATCTCTATTGGAGCCGTACTTTTCTTTTACTATTCGCCTGTTTTTTAACACTTTTATCAAAAAGACAATAAATTCAAAAAAGCCCTTGCAAAAGTTTGTGAAGTAATGCACAATTAACTTGTGAAGTAATTCACATAAGAAACGATGAGGAGTGATTTAGATGAATACGATGAAAAAAGAAAAAGTAAACCGTGTGGTGCTTATTGGCGCAGGTCTTGTCGGCAGCAGCTATGCCTTTGCTCTAATTAATCAGGCAATTACCGAGGAACTGGTCATTATTGATGTAAACAAGGAAAAAGCGATCGGGGACGTGATGGATTTAAATCACGGAAAAGCGTTTGCCCCTTCTCCAACAAATACATGGTACGGCGATTTCAGCGACTGCAAGGACGCAGATATTGTCTGCATCTGCGCAGGAGCCAATCAGAAGCCTGGCGAAACACGGCTTGATCTCGTGGAAAAAAACATGAAAATTTTTAAAACCCTGGTGGATCAAGTGATGGAAAATCATTTCGATGGTATCTTTCTCGTTGCCACCAATCCGGTAGATATCCTTACCCAGGCCGTGAAAATGTTCAGCGGGTTCCCTGCTTCCCGTGTAATAGGAAGCGGTACAACCCTTGACACTGCCAGATTCAGATTTCTTTTAAGCGATTATTTCAATGTATCTGCAAGCAATGTCCATGCCGATGTGATCGGAGAACACGGCGATACCGAGCTTCCCGTATGGAGCAGCGCAACGATCGGCAGCGTTCCAATCACTGAGTATCTAAAAACCAATCCCGCATACAAAGCAGAGGATCTGGATAAAATTTTCGAAAATGTCCGGGATGCCGCTTACCATATTATTCAGAAAAAAGGCGCTACCTACTACGGCATTGCGATGAGTCTGGCCCGTGTCACCCGTGCGATTCTAGGCAATGAGAACTGCATTCTTACCGTAAGTGCCTACCTTGATGGAGAATACGGAGCAAAGGACGTCTATGCCGGTGTGCCGACGATCGTCAACCGCCAGGGCATTCGTGAGGTTGTGCAGCTTGCGCTTACCGAAAAAGAACAAAAGCAGTTTGACCACAGCATGAAGACACTGAAGGATACACTCGAACCAGCTGTTAAAAATCTTACTACCTGATCACACTACAGATTACAGAAGAGAGATGACCTTCCATGTGGTACCAGCAGTATGACCCTTTTGGCAATGAATGGATCAGCGCGCTGATCGCGTTTCTTCCTATTCTTTTATTTCTGCTTGCGATGACCGTTTTCAAAATGAAGGGCGTCTACGCTGCCGCCCTTTCGCTTGCTGTATGTACCGGTATTGCTATTTTATTTTTCGACATGCCGGTGTCTACTGCATTGTCTTCGGTGCTGCTCGGCTTCGGCCGCGCGCTCTGGCCAATCGGCTATATTGTCATTATGGCGGTATGGCTGTATAAAATTGCAGTGGAAACCGGTAAATTTGATATTATCCGCGGCAGTATTGCCAACATTTCCCAGGACCACCGCCTGCAGCTTCTGCTGATCGGCTTCAGCTTTAATGCTTTTCTAGAAGGAGCTGCCGGGTTTGGTGTTCCGATTGCTATCAGCGCGGCCCTTCTCGTCACACTCGGCTTCAAGCCTTTAAAAGCAGCCGGTCTCTGCCTGATCGCCAATGCCGCCTCCGGGGCGTTCGGTGCCATCGGTATTCCTGTTATTACAGGTGCTCAGGTCGGAGGAATGGAAACATTGGAACTCTCCCGTATGCTCGCCTGGATCCTTCCCGGCATCAGCTTTGCCGTGCCCTTTATCCTTATATTTATTCTAAACGGCCGGAAGGGAGTCATGGAAGTTCTCCCCGCTCTGCTTGTCGTAAGCGGTACGTATACGATTGCACAGACATTAACCATCGTGTTTATGGGACCGGAGCTTGCCAATATTCTATCCTCATTGATCAGTATGGTCGCACTCGCTCTGTTTCTTCGTACATGGCAGCCTAAAACAATTTACCGCGAACCAGGTGCAGAAGAACTGCCTGAAAAAGCACACTACAGCTTTAAACAGATTGTCGTTTCCTGGTCTCCTTTCTATATTTTGACCGCGGTTATTGCCGTATGGAGCCTGCCTTCTTTTCAGGCGCTGTTTGCGGAAGGCGGCCGATTCGCTTTCACTACATTCGCCATACAGATGCCGGCTCTTCACCAGCAGGTCATGCAGCTGCCTCCTATTGCCGCCGTTGAAACGGCTATGGATGCCGTATGGAGCGTAAATCTCCTGTCTGCCACCGGAACCGCGATCTTTGTTTCCATTCTGCTGACAAGCACATTCTTCCCATCGCTCAATGGCTTTCAAACCATGCGGGTCCTGGGAAAGACGATTAAAGAGCTGTGGCTTCCCGTGCTGACGATTTGTCTCGTTATGGCTTTTGCAAACCTTTCGAACTATGCAGGACTCAGCGCCTCCATGGGATTGGCGTTGTCCAATACAGGCATGTTCTTTCCGTTTGTGAGTCCTGTACTCGGCTGGATCGGCGTATTTCTGACCGGCTCTGTCGTGAATAACAACGCTCTGTTTGGAAGCCTTCAGGTCGTAACGGCCAACCAGATTGGCACGAGCCCGGCGCTTCTGCTTGCCTCTAATACAGCCGGCGGCGTTATGGGAAAACTGATTTCCCCGCAGTCCATTGCTATTGCAGCTGCAGCAGTTCAACAGACCGGCAAAGAGTCGGAGCTGTTTAAATTCACCCTCCGCTACAGTCTAGCTTTACTGTTTGTTGTCTGTGTATTCACTTTTGTTCTTTCCTTCCTCTTTACCACGTAAAACGCAGGATACATGACGAATAAAAAAAGAAGCGGAATACATTCCCGCTTCTTTTTGCTGTTTATTCTTTTGTGAATTCTTTTGTACTGCGTACGGTGTCTATCGGACGTACCATTTTTTCGATTTCTTCCCGTTTTGGTTCAAGCATAGGCGGAAGTGAAAGCTTTTCTCCAAGCGTTTCGTATGGCTCGTCTCCCATAAAACCAGGACCGTCTGTCGCAAATTCAAATAAAATCTGCGGTGCGACTCTCGTATACAGGGATTCGAAGAAGTGGCGGTCCACATAGCCGGAGTGCTGGAATCCGAATTGATCGAGCCTTCCGATCCATTCTTCGAGCGCCGGTCTGTCATCAACACGGAGCGCCGCATGGTGGACCGTCCCATACCCCTGACGGCCCGGCGGAAGAACGACGTTATATTCCACAATGATCTGGGCTCCATTGCCGCCTTCTCCTGTTTCAAATAAGTGAAAAGCGCCGTCCTGCTCGGTTTCCCGGAACAACAAGACCTTTTCCAATACTTCTTTTATTTGATTCACATTATCTACTCTTACGTAAATCGGTCCCAGTCCGGTAATCGCATGCTCTAACGGAATGGGTCCATTCTGCCATGGTACGCCTGCAGATACACCCTCATTATTTTCGTCGGAAACGAGCTCATACTGCTGGTCATCGAAATCTGTAAATCAATCTCTTTTTCCAAAACGCTCTTTTATGCCATGATGCTTGATTTCCAGACGGTCAAAACGCTGTACCCAGTAATCAAGCGCCTGATCATCCGGAACCCGAAAGGACGTTTTGGCAATTTCATTTGTTCCGTGCTGCCCTTTCGGAATTCCTGGAAAATCAAAAAAACGTCATATCGGTACCTGCTGTTCCTTTATCATCTGCAAAGAATAGATGGTACGTTTTAATATCATCCTGATTCACCGTCTTTTTGACGAGACGCATCCCAAGCACATACGTAAAAAACTCATAGTTTTTCTCCGCGCTGCTCGTAATCGCTGTAACGTGATGCATTCCTGTTAATTCTTTCATCGGGTTCAGCTCCTTATTTATCTATCCGTTCTCTATAGTACCTTACCCGGTTTCTTCTTCCAATAAATCAGACCTGAAAAAAAGAAGCCCGGAGGCTCCTCTTAACTGCTGTACCGTTCTTTCACAAGAGGCAGCAGGCCATTCATTTCCAGATAAGCACGCGGAGCCAGAAACGTTACCGTTACAACCCCCGGATGGCGTCCGATTTCAATTGATCCTGTAATAGTCGAGCGGTTCATCACTTCCGGCACCTCAATGCCGAACAATTTAGCAGCACGCTCCATGCCATTGGTTGTGGCTTCGTTTAAATCCGCACCTGTTCCGACAAACGAAATCGGATAGGATTCTTCCAGCTCCGCCACTCCCCATTCACGGCTTAACGCCAGCGCCTCCTGCTTCTCCTTTTCACTGAATGGTTTGGCCAGATAAGGAAGATCCTCTGTGACCGGCAGCAGTACCGGTCCTTCAATCGCCAATCCTTTCATTACATGCACTTCAAGAGTAACGATACCGGAAACATCTGTCGTATGGCCGGCTATTTCGCCGTCCCCCTGCATGGCATGCATGTCACCCAGATATACACCTCCACCCGGCACCTTTACAGGACAGACCACTACTGCTCCCTCCCGCACCCGGTTAATATCCATGTGACCGTCTGTACGTTCCTCCAGCTCTTCTTTTGTTACCGCAAACTCATGAGGAGCCCCAATGAGAAACTGGCCGAAATCGCCTGCGTTGTGAGAGTCAGGCAGCGCCCGGGAAGGCGTAGTGCCAAGCTGGCCGAGGAAGGGCCGCAGCCGTGCCATCGCCCCAACCAGATCGTGGGGCGCAAACGTAACAACCGGATTTTGTATCGAGTTTTCCGGGGTGTTCATATATTCTTTGGCCCGCCCTGCAATTTTCTCGGCTGCTTCTTGCGGAAGCGTCACCCCCATCGTTTTCTGTTCATTAAAGGCCATTGTATAGGCGTTCGTAAAGACAAATGGAGTAATGTCCTCGCCGCACGTATTGCAGCGGATAGCAGTCTGGCCAATGCCGTCAATCGTCGTCTCCGGATTCATCGTTCCGCACCCCGGGCACTTCACTGCTACGAAAGGATCCCCTACGAAACGACCGTCCACTGGTTTATCATTTCCCGATGCCGTTGCCGCCGAGGTTACTTTAATGGATTGAATTCGAATGACGATGGCATCTCCTGCTTCTGCGCCTTCTACATAAACCGGCTTTGTTACTTCATGCCCGCCGCGAAGAGCCGGTGTAATCATCGGCCCCCAGCACCCGGGCGCCGTGTTCGCGATAATGTGTCCGCCGTCTTTTACCCGGTATTCCATCTCTCTTGCCGGATCCAGTACCCCATCTGTAAATTCATTCACGTATACTGTTTGTTTTGCTTTCATCCCTACCCGCTCCTTCTGCCAAAAGTAGTTTCATAATGAAAAGTAACTATTATTACTTATTCGCCTTCTGTGATGAATAGTCCTTTCTTTAAAAAAACATTCTATATAGGAACAAAAAAAGTCCTGTCCGTTTCTGGACAGGACAATCTATTATTTAGAAATCGTAAGAACCTGCCCAACGCTGATTATATTGCTGCTTCCTATTTTGTTGGCTGTTTTGATTTTAGTGACAGTAGTACCGTATTTACGGGAGAGACTGTAGAGCGTGTCTCCTGATTTAACGGTGTGTTTTACCGTAGCAGCTGGGGCTGGGACCGGTTTAGCAGGAGCGGCTGCTTTGCCGGGAATAATAAGCTTCTGCCCGATACGGATCACATTCGCATTGCTCAGCTTATTCGCACTCGCCAGTTGGGAAACACTCACTTTATACCGGTTCGCAATGCTGTAAAGCGTGTCGCCGGCTTTCACAGTATAGGTGGTGCCAGTACCAGCAGGTGGAGTGGAAGCTTTTAATTTAAGCAGTTCGGATACAGTAACGAACTTATATCCTTTTGCTTTGAGCTGCTTGATGATCTCAGGCAGTGCTCCAGGAGTTCCGGACGCGCCTGCGCCGGTATGCATCAGTACAATGGAGCCTGGTACAATGTTTTTAACAACACGGTTGGTAATGTCTGTTTTGGAGTTGCCCTTCCAGTCCACTGTATCAATATTCCAGTGGATAGTGTGGGTGTACCCTGCATCTCCAACTGCTTTTAAAACAGAAGCGTTAGTAGAGCCAAACGGGGCGCGGAACAGCGGCTTTGTCGATTTGCCTGTGGTGTTTTTCACAATGGTTTCAGTCCGGCTGAGCTCATTTTTCATCTGAGCCGCACTGATTTTGGTGAAATCCGGATGAGTGTAGGAATGATTGGCCAGCTCATGCCCCTGAGCAGCTATATTACGAATAGCCTGAGGATGATGATTCGTTCCTGATCCGGTCAGGAAAAAGGTGGATTTGATATTATTTGCGGACAAAGTGTTCAGAATTTTAGGAATATTTGTCCCGTCCGCTCCATCATCAAATGTTAACGCCACAACCTTGCTTGATGTGTTTCCTTTTGTCACATACTGAGAGCTGGCAGCATCGACGGGAGGTGTAAACGAAAAAAGGGTAACAAACAGCAGGAAGAATACCGCAGCGGCCTTCAACAGCTTCGTAACCATGACCCTTCACCTCTTCTATTATTTATGCTAAGGGGCATTAGCATATGTAATAAAGAGTATATACCTATATCTATTATGTAGTTCTATTATACTCCCATCGGCGGATATATTGTATGTATATTTTGGTTTTTTTATAATAAAAATCTGCCGGCGTTTATATAAAAAAAGAGGCCGCCTGTTGAGGCTGACCCCTGAAACGTTCCACGTTTATTTATACTTTTAATGAACCACGGAAGCCTCTTGCGGTATAGTAGGAGTCTGCTCCGTTATGATATACAAAAACAGTGTCATAGCGGCAGTCGCAAAAGAGCGCCCCGCCAAGCTTTCTAATGGCTGCCGGCGTCTTTATCCAGCTCGATGTTTTTAAATCTACACTCTCCAGACGCTGCAGATGCCGGTACTGCTCTTCTGTCAAAAGATCAATCCCCATCGTTTCTGCCATATCCACCGCGCTGTTTTCCGGTTTGTACTTTTTTCTTGCGTCTAATGCTTCCCGGTCATAGCATATTTTTCTACGTCCTTTGGGACTCTCCTTTGCACAATCATAAAAAAGATATTCGTTTGTGTCTCTGTCATAGTCAACGACATCCGGTTCACCGTCCGTTTTTTCCATTTCATACAGCGACCATTGTTTCTTAGTATTTGCTTTTAATTTTGTCTGTACAGCATTCCAGTCCATTCCTTCATGTCTATACATATGCTTCTCAAAACGGTCTTGCAGCACTCTCAGCAGTTCTTCGCTTTGCTCCATCGAAAACTCTTTTTCTGCGCTCAAGATAGACACTCCTTTTTCTTTTATTATACTGCCAAAATCACATTTCCAGCCGAAATTTGTTATTTCGTTTATGCTTACCTTATACGTAAAGGAGGGCTTTTTATGACCACAAAGCCTTTTCAACTGAAACTTGCTGTTATGATTGCCGGGATCGCCTGCGCTTTGGTTTATTCCAATGTCCTGTATATTGCTGCGGTCTTTTTGATCAACGCCTGGATTGATGTTTCCTTTTGGCGGAAACGAAAAAAAGCCGGAGAATAAATCCTTCTATAGTTGCTATTTAAGCTGTTTTTGTTTATTCTTCAGTGGATTCGGAAATACTAATAGATAGAACAAGATAGAAGGAGATTTTGCTATGTATACCCTGCTTTATACAGAGGATCCCTCTACGATTGCTGTAGAGATTGAAGGAACCGTAACAGAAGAAGACGCACAACAGCTTGACCACCACGTAGAAGAACATTTTGGCAGCAGCAGCTCGTTTAACGTGTTTGTTGTTTTTAACGAAGTGGACCGCACTTCTTTGAAACAAGTGGTGGAAGGAAGCACATTTAACCAAAAGCGGCGGGACCAGTTCGATAAGTTCGCTATTCTCAGCGACAAAACATGGCTGAAATTTGCGACAAAAGCAGGCGGCCTGCTTCCCGGACTTTCCATGAAACATTTCGATAAGGATGAAACCGATAAAGCCTGGAGCTGGCTTCAGGAATCCTAAAACAGAACACCCCCTGCCTGCTATAGGCAGGGGGTTCTTTATACTTAGAAAAAAGAAGCGGAATGATCAAAATCAGCAAAGAGCGAATCCGGATAAGGAAGCACAAGCTGTGGAATTTCACAGGAGGAATAATAAGCGAGATTCCCTGCTTCCAACGCTCCTGCATCAAGACGTCCGCCCCGCACCACACATTCAAAACAAAGCATGACATACTCTACCTGATTGCCATTTTCATATGTATGTCTGAAATCTTTCCCGGTAAACACTCCCTGCAGCTGAATCGGCTGGATATTCAGACCCGTTTCTTCCCATACTTTCCGAATTAATGATTGAGAAGGCGTCTCTCCGGGTTCCATTGCTCCTGTAGGAAGGTCCCACTCCCCGTTTTCTGCCTTAAGGAACAGAATTTCATTGTTTTCGTTTCGAATAACCGCCGCTGTACTCGGCACATATATCAGCTCTGCCCCTACCTTGGCCCGCAGGCTCTCATAGTAATCCGATGCATCCATACACTTTCCCCTCCATTTATTATTCATTTTCCTACATTCCATATTCTTTCGTATACTCCTTCTTTTTCATAATAATTAAATCATAAGAAAGAAAATATAAATAAATAGACCTTAAAGAAAATTACATTTTTAATAAATATATCTTCTTTATCTGCTAAAAAGACTGTCCGGTTTTCTTACAGTTCGCTTGTACTGTTTCGAATCCCGAAATAGGATAAAAAGGCAGCATGCTTTTACTTATTATACGAAAAGGAGACGTGATTTGATGAAAGAACCAGTTAATGTGTTTGCTAAAAAAGCCTCTCTTACCGCTTTAGCGGCTGCTTTTGGCGCTTCCGTCGCTTTCAGTCCCCTTTCCACTGCTTCTGCAGAAGAAGCTTTTCCACTTGAGGAAATTACGGCTGCTGAGTTAAAGCAGGGCTTTGAATCCGGAGAATACTCCTCTGAAGAAGTCGTACAGTCCTACTTAGACCGAATCGCCATCTATGAAGATACGTACAATGCTTTTACCTTTATGAACACTGATGCGCTCGAGGAAGCAAAGAAAATAGACAGCATGCGTGAAAACGGGGAGCCTCTTGGAGAGCTTGCCGGCGTGCCGATTGTTATTAAGGAAGCAGTCGATGTAGAAGGATTTCCCACTACTTTCGGGTGGGCTCCTCTCAGTGAAGAAGCAGGCGGCATAGGACTTGCTCCTACCTCGGACGCCCCAATTATAGAAGACCTAAAAGAAGCCGGTGCTATTATTATTGGAAAAACAAACATACCCGCATTCAGCGCCTCCGGTACGAATGCTTCTACGAGCTGGGCCGGAGATACCTTTAATGCTGTAGATCCACGGCTGGCGCCCGGCGGAAGCAGCAGTGGTACCGCTACCTCTGTTTCCGGTAACTTTGCCATGATGGGAATTGCAGAAGAAACCGGCGGATCCATTCAGAATCCTGCCGCCGCCCAGTCTTTAGCAAGCGTTAAGCCAACCTTCGGCCTTGTACCGACTACAGGCGTTACCCCTCTTGCAGGCGGCACACGCGATGTTCTCGGCCCTATTTCCCGAACCGTGGAAGACGCTGCTTTAATGATGGACGTTATTGCTGGAGAAAACGACGGTGATCCAAAAACGGAAGCCGCTGCCGGTAATGTGCCGGAGGAAGGATATTCGGCGGCGCTGGATGAAGACGCTCTGGAAGGAAAAAGAATAGGACTGTATGGAGCTGAATGGCGTGAGGACGGGGAGCTGAGCGAAGAAACGCAGATGCTGTATGATCGTTCTGTCACGGAACTGGAAGCCCAGGGAGCCGAAGTAATCAGCGATCCTTTTGAAGGAAGCGGATTTGCTGCATTTACTGAAGAAGCCGGTAACGTCGGCTATGACGCATTCATTTACGACTTAAATAATTACCTTCAGGATCTGGATCCCGGCAATGAGTCCTTAAACGTAAACGAGGTATTTGACGAAGCCGGAGAAGTTCCCTGGACAGAAGAAGGACCGCTCAGCAATTTACTGGAACGCGGCGTTGATTTTGAAGGCACACTGGAAGATCCTGAAACGATGCCCGACCAAAGTGAATTTGAAGACATTAAAGCAGAATACGTAGAGATTATAACCGACGTGATGGAAGAACAGGATCTCGATGGTTTTGTCTATCCACAGATGTCAGAGGAGATACCAGCCTTGGCCGATCAGGAATCCAACATCGAAGCTACGACAGTACCGGAAATTAATATCAGCGGCCTTCCGCTTGTAACCGTACCGGCCGGTTATTATGAGAGCGGTTCTCCATTCTCCCTTGCGTTTTTCGGAGAAAACTGGAGTGAAGCCGACCTCCTCGGTATGGCGTATGATTATGAACAGGCCACTGATTACCGGGAAGCATCCGAACTTACCGTCGAGGAAGGCGGCGCGCTTCCGGAAACAGCCTCCCATTACGCAGCATGGCTAATAAGTGGACTTACTGCAGCGGGACTTGGCGGTTTCCTGTGGATGAGAAGCAGACGTCGTCACCAAAACGCCTAAATGAAAAACCTCCGACCCGTGCATACGGATTCGGAGGTTTTTTTACGAGGTTAATTCATTTGACTGCTCTTTACGAGCAAGAAGCCGTCCCAATGATTCTGCCTGTTTAATGGCCACTTCATTCTTTTCAACATCTTCCGTGACTCCTGCTTCGGCAATTAAGTAGCCATTAAAATCCATTTCCGCGGCCCGGCAGATGTATTTAAACTGCTGAATGATCGGTAATGCTTTTTTGTGAGGATAGTCTTCACCTGTGATGATCAAATAGACCTGTTTTCCACGCATAGCCTCCATAAAGTTCCTGGAAGGATCCTCTTCATCAACCATCGGCCATCGGTCGACAAAGGTCTTCATAAGGCCGGACACTCCATAACAGTACATAGGAGTGGCAAGTATCAGTACATCACTCTCTATCATTTGGTCAATAATCTGATTATACTCATCCTTTTTCAGGGGTTCGTATATTTGGTCACGGCTCTTCATATGATAATCTCTCAAATGAATTTCTGTTACTTCCGGTTTCCCTTTAATAACATACTGAGTCAGCATTTCTTCATTCTCATTCGGTACGGAGCTTCCGTAAACTACACTGATTTTCAATACCTTTCCTCCTTTTTTACCCCATCTGCTTTTTAAATATTTTTCTTTATCTATTTTTCTATTTTACCATTTATTCGGATAATTTGCTCTTTTTTAGTTTATTTTATAGGTATTTTTACTTATTTTATAAATGTATTTTAGTTCTTTAGTCTTGTTAACCTTTTGTCTGCCTTTTGTACAGCAAAAAAGCCTACAGAAAGGCAGCTGCCGTCCTGCAGGACATTTTTTTATTCTTTATCATGCTTAAATTTAACAGATTCTCCATTCTCGTATTCCACATCGATATCAAAATCCTGGACATCTTCTTCGTTCAGATCGAGTTCATCTAGCACTTCCTGCTTCATTTCATCAATGGAGCGGTCCATTGTGATGGAAATGTTGTCAAGCAGCGCTTCTGCTTCCGATACAGCTTCCTGCCCTTCTATTTCTCTTTCCATCGCCCTGCTCTATTTCCGCTTCTGGATCATCTGCTTCATAGTCATATTCCCAGCTGTTTCCATTGGTCAAGTCGATATCCATGTCCAGCTCCCGTACAGAACCAGGATCTCCTCCACCTGCGGTTTCGTGATCAAATTCAATCGTCTCTCCACCGTCATACTCAATTTCCAGGTCCATGTCCTCCAGCTCGTCTTCGGATACATCAAGTGCTTCCAATACTTCCTGCTTCATGTCCATCAACGGCCGATCGGTCGTAATATTGATTTGGCCAAGCAGCTCTTCAATTTCTGCTGCCGCATCGTCTCCTAAAATCGTTTCTTCCCCATCCCGATCGATTTCCATATCGTCGCTGTCATCGAGCTCATATTCATATTCCCACTCTTCATCATTTAAGAATTCAAGATGAAGGTCAAACAAGTATACGCCGGCGGCCTGACCTTCTGTTTCACCCGCGGAATCTACCTGCTCTGATGAGTCCTCTTGTTCGCCGTTGGAGTTCTCCTGACCGGTCTGATCATTCGATTCAGATGACTCTTCCTGACCAGCCTGCTCTTCACTGCCTGATGACTCCTCTTCCATTTCTACGACTTCATCTCCGCAGGCGCCAATAGAAAAACAGCCGATAATCCTACAATTGCTTTTTTCATATAAAATACCCCCTTTTGTTGTATAGGTGTATCGTATCTTTTCAGGATTAGTCTGTCATGAGATAAAGATTAGAATATAATGAGAAAAAAAGATCAATGAATAGTAGAAGTCACATCTGTTATAAATAGAATACAATACTAGTAAGAGATAACTCATAAAGGAGATATAAGAATGGACTGGTTTTCCTGGAGCTTAAATATTCTTTTAGTCATTAATCTGGCCTTGGCTGTTTTTCTTATCTTTAATGAACGCCGGGATGCTGCTTCTACTTGGGCTTGGCTGCTCATCCTGTTTTTTCTGCCTATTATCGGCTTTCTGCTGTATTTGTTTCTCGGACGGCAGATGAAACAGGAAAATTTCTACCGTCTGACCCAGGAGGAACAGGCCTATCATTCCGGCCATATTCAAACCCAGCTGCAACAGCTGAATGCTACCCAACCCGAGACGAAGATGAAGGTTCATTCCAGCTCAAAATACGATTCGCTCGCTGCGATGAACCTTCGCGGAAGCAAAGCCCTGATCAGCTTTCATAATCGGATTTCCCTGCTTCACGATGGCAATCAGAAGTTCAATAAGATGATGGAGGATATGAAGCAGGCCCGCTCGGAGATTAATATTCAATACTTCATTATTAAACGGGATCCTCTCGGACAAAAGCTTCTTAATATCTTAACGGACAAAGCTAAAGAAGGTGTAAAAGTCCGGATTCTATATGATGGCATCGGTTCGATGCACCTGAGATCCTCCGATTTTGAAGAGCTTGCTTCCTATAAAGGAGAAGTGCGCGTCTTTTTCCCTTCATGGTTTAAGTATATTAATCTTCGGATTAACAACCGCAACCACCGCAAGCTCTGCATTATTGATGGGAAAATCGGCTATATCGGCGGCTTCAATGTGGGGACGGAGTATCTTGGAGAAGCAGAGAAATTCGGCTATTGGCGCGATACACATCTTCGCCTGGAAGGGGATGCTGTTTACCAGATTCAGGAGCGGTTTATTATGGACTGGCACTATGCCGGCCCTGGACGTCCGGAGCCGGAAGAATGGTTTGAATTTGCGCCTCATGCCATCGAAGATACGGCGGCGGTTCAGATTGTGGCAAGCGGCCCGAACTCCCGGACCGAGCACTTAAAGAATGCAATGATTCATATGATTTTAAGAGCGGAGCGGCAGATTTATATCCAGACCCCCTACTTTATTCCGGATCAAAGCTTTATTGATGCCTGCAAAATGGCACTTCTCTCCGGTGTAGAGCTTCATATTATGATTCCCGGCAAAAAGGATCACCCCTTTGTGATGTGGGCTTCCTGGTCGTTTTTGGGTGAGCTGCTTGATTACGGAGCGCAGGCTTATTTGTATGACGGCGGCTTTCTTCATGCCAAAACACTCGTTATTGACGGTGAAACCTCTACTGTAGGTACGACGAACCTGGACGCCAGAAGCTTCCGCCTGAATTTTGAAGTGAACGCTGTTGTGTACAACAACAAGCTTGCGCTCGAGCTGGAGTCCTTGTTTGAAACCGACGCAGCCCAGTGCCGCATGCTCACAAAAGACATATACAATAGACGCGCCTGGCATATAAAAGCAAGAGAAGGATTTGCCAGGCTGTTAAGTCCTATTCTTTAGCCTGAGCATAAAAAAACCTTTCGCCCTCTATTTAGGGTGAAAGGTTTTTTACTATCACATGCTCGTCATCTTTTCTTTTACATTCACTTCCGCCATTTCTTCATCCGTCAGCAGGCACGTGTCGAGCGACGCTTCCAGCCAGCTTTTATCAAGATCTATGCCGATAAATACTGTTTCTATTTTCCGGTCTCCGTAAGGCTCCTGATCGAGTTCTTCCCGTACCTCCGGATTATCCAAAAGCGTCTGCGTCTGTTCTGCCTTCGGCAGCGCATCGACCCAGTAAGCAACCGGTTCTACGATCACGCTTCTTCCCGCCTGGGACAAGGTCAGTGCCTGCGTGTTATGGGAACTGATCCAGACGATGCCTTTTGCCCGGGCGATTTTATGTCCGTGTTCATCGAACCACTGCGTCAGCCTCTCCAGCTGAAACGGCCGGCGACGTCTGTATATCATCGAGCTGATGCCGTATTCTTCTGTCTCCGGCTGATGCTCTTCCTGTTCAAGTTCCTGAAGCCAACCCGCTGATTCACTGGCTGCTTCAAAATCAAACAAACCGGTGCCAACTATATCCTTCAGTGCAACTTGTCCGTAATTCGTTTCAATTACACGGGCTTCCGGCTGCAGTTTACGAAGCAGCGCCAGCAGCTGCTGACGTCCTGGTTCCGGCAGACTATCGATCTTATTCACTACAAGCACATTGCAGAATTCAATCTGGTCTACGAGCAGATCTACAATCGTACGCGTGTCTTCCTCATCTGTTCCCTGACTCCGGCTTAACAGCGTATCCGATCCAAAGTCCTCCAGAAACGGGCCGCATCCACAACGGTCACCATCGTATCAAGCGTGCAGACCGATGTGAGATCAATACCGCTCTCTTCATCCACGTAGCTGAGCGTCTGTGCAACCGGCACCGGCTCACTGATACCGCTTGACTCAATCAGAATGCAGTCCAGATCCCCATTTCCTGCGAGCCTTTTCACTTCAATAAGCAGATCCTCCCGCAGCGTGCAGCAGATACAACCATTGGACAGCTCCACCATTTTTTCTTCCGTCCGCGAGAACCCGCCCTGTTCAATTAAAGCGGCATCCACGTTCACTTCACTCATATCATTAACGATAACCGCCGCCTTCAGTCCTTCCCGGTTGGAAAGAATATAGTTCATCATCGTTGTTTTTCCGGCTCCCAAGTAGCCGCTTAATACAGTCACAGGTATTTTTCTCATTTTGTTTTCCTCCTTATTTAAATCGTAATTGTTACGATTTAAAGAGTGTACCACAGTTTTTCTTCGATTTGTACCCGCTTCCGGTGTTTGGTTATTTCCCCTGAGGGAAACGCCTGTAATAAGCAGACTAATAAAATAGAGGAGACGATACAATGTTTACATTTCTTCCGAGCGAAGATAAGTATACGGTGGCCGTGGAAGTAAAAGGAACGATTACCGGAGAAGATGCAAGAAACCTCGATGCGTTTGTCGAAAAGCAGTTTGGCCGCGATCAGCCGTTTAACGGCTTCGTTATTTTTAACGATGTTGACAAGACGACTCTTAAAGGACTCATTGAAGGCAATATGTTTGATGCCAAACGCTGGGGACAGTTTCAGAAATTTGCGGTGCTGAGCGATAAAAAGTGGATGGAGACCGCTGTCAATGCTGGAAACGTGCTTCCCGGCATTACCGTGAAACATTTTGATAAAGAAGCTATGTCGGAAGCCTGGGCGTGGATTAAAAAGGAGGAAAAGAATGAAAGCAAAACAGATTAAAGAATATAAAATATCCGGAAAAACGAAGCCGACTCTGAAAAAACTGGAGGATCAGGTGATTGTCATTACGGGAGCTACAAGCGGTATTGGTCTGGCCACAGCTAGAATAGCCGCCGCCCGCGGAGCAAAGGTTGCCGTGGCTGGAAGAACTGAAGAATCGTTGAAAGAACTTGTGCAGGAGCTTACAAGCAAAGGCCAGGAAGCTATGTATGTACAGGCTGACGTAGGAAAGCAGGAAGACGTTAAAAAAATAACCGAGTCTGTATTCCTGGCTTATGGACGTTTTGACACGTGGGTTAATAATGCCGGTGTTACTATTTTCGGTGAAGCAATGGACGTGCCGATTGAAGACATGAAGCGTTTATTTGATACGGACTTCTGGGGTGTCGTTTATGGCTCTAAAGAAGCAGTGGCTCATTATAAAGAAAGAGAGCGCGCCGGTGCTTTAATTAACATCGGTTCCCTTTTCGGCGGAACCGGCGCCACCCTCCAGTCCATCTATTCCCCCGCTAAGTTTGCCGTTCACAGCTGGACGGAGAATATAAGAAATGAGCTTGCTGCTGCAAATGCCCCGGTATCCGTTACTCTTGTGCACCCGGGCAGAATCGATACACCTTATAATGCGCATGCCGGAAACTACATGGATAAGCAGCCGGCTCATGTTGGGATGATGTATGCTCCCGAAACTGTAGCTGAAGCTATTTTATATGCCGCTGAGCACCCAAAACGTGATATATTTGTCGGCGGCCAGGCCAAAGCGCTGGAACTGATCGGCAATTTAATGCCCCGCTTTTACGACAAAATGGCCCAGAGCCTGCTCAGCAGAACACAGCATCTGGATAGAGAGCCGGACGTCCGGGGCGCCAATACGCTTAGGGAACCGGGTGGAGAGCTAAAGGAAACAGGAGATCATGCCGGAATGGTACGTTCAACCAGCCTTTACCTGAAAGCATCCACCTCCCCTTTCCTTATGATAGGCGCAGGAATAGGGATAGGTGCCATTGCTGCCGGCACCCTTTTGAAAAAATAGATACGAAATAAAAAAAGCCGTTCTGCGGCTTTTTTTCTGTTAAAGGCTTAGAGATAAATCTTCCCCCTATTTATTTCCAGTGCTATACTGAAAAAGAGGTGGATAAATATGTATAAATTTATAGTAATTGGGATGACTGTTCTGCTGATTGGTTGTTCTAATACCAACAGTCAGGAAGAAGAAACCCCCGAAGAATCAACAGCTTCCGAAAGTACAGAAAAAACAGCGGTCCAGCCGGAACCTCCAGAAGAAAATACGGAGAATAACTCAGAGGAACAGGCTGCTGAAAAAGTAAATGAGGGACAGGGTCTTATAGAAGAAGGAGAGCTTACAGAAGCCCAGGCCCGTTTTGAAGAGGCCCTTACGCACGAGGAAGATCAGGAAGAAGCATTGGAGTGGCTCCAGCTTCTCGAAGAACGGCAGAGTCTTCAAGCTGATACTGTAGAGGAAAACTGGCCGTCCGTGCGGGAAACCGTTGAAACGATGCAAGCATCCGCTCATTACCCCTCCATCGAGCCCTACATAGAAGAAAAGCTTGAATCCCTGGCTCTTCAGAACCAGCAGGAAGAGGAAGTAGAAGAACAGATTGCTTACCTATATTCCATGTATGATCCGGATGACCCTGAGTCTATTCCCAATGAAGCATATGCTCATTATACTGATCAAGCTCTGGAAATGCCCGGCATTACAGAAGAACAAAAACAAGAAATTGAAGATTATAAGACGGCTTCTAAAGAAAGAGGAGATGAAATTGTCGCCCAAATGGCAGAGGAAGAAATGGCCTATAAAGAGGAAGAACCGGCCATCAGCGTCGAAGAAGCGTTCGATATTATGTATGAGTACTATGATCACAACCCGGAAACATCCAGACTGCACACCCAGTTTGAAGAAAACGAAGACGGCGATTATGTATTCATGATTAATCAGATCATGGATGAAGGGAAAGAGCCGGATGAGGACCAGCAGGCAGCGGCCGGAACCTATATCGTTGATTCCGAAACCGGTGAAGTCAAGCTGGCGGAAGTGGAATAATACTGCTTAACATGAGAACAACACAGCGGGTTTTCTGCTGTGTTGTTTTCTATCAGCTTACAGGACTTCGGTTATTTTAAAATTTCTTGAATGGGCGTAACGTTGATTTCGTTCTTTTTTAATAAGTGATGGATTGTTTTAGCGAGCTCCACCGCTCCGGGGGTATCTCCGTGGATGCAGACAGTCTCGGCTGTGACGCTTATATCATTTCCTGTATCTGCCGTGACCTTTCCCTCTTTCACCATGCGGACGACACGTTCTGCCATCATGTCATAATCCTTAATAGTCGGCCCTTTTCTTGTCATGAGAATAGATCCTGTTTCCGTATGTTCGCGGTCGGAATATGTTTCCTTCGCCACCCGTATGCCTATTTTTTCCCCAAGGTCCGCTACCGCGGAATGATTCATAGCAAATACAATAATATTCTCGTCGATAGAGGCAATTGCTTCAAGAATAGCTCTGGCTGTTTTTTCATCCTCCATCGCTCTCATATACATCGCTCCATGCGGCTTGCAGTGGGCGACCGGCAAGCCGTATTGCTTTGTAAATCCCTGCAGTGCCCCCAGTTGATAAGAAACGTAATCTTTTATTTCTTCCGGGGTACAATCCAGCTGCCTGCGGCCAAACCCCATTAAATCCGGAAAAGCCGGATGCGCACCGATGTGGACTTCATGCTCTTTCGCCAGTTCTACCGTCTTTCGCATCGTCCCAGGATCCCCTGCATGGTAACCGCATGCGATATTAGCAGAAGTAATATACTGCATCATCTCCTCATCATTACCAAGCTGATACATACCAAAACTCTCTCCCATATCACAGTTTACATCCACTTTCATTTTGTACTGCCTCCCTGCTTTCTTGTCTGCAGATAGTTCGTTGTATAGTTGCCTTCCCGGAAATCCTTCTCCTTTACGAGCTCTTTAATTAAAGACAGATTGGTCGTAATGCCTGCTATTTCCATCCCATTCAGCACATTACCGAGTCCATCCAGCACTTCTTCCCGATCCGCGCCATGAACAATGATTTTGCCAATCATTGGATCATAGAAAGGCGACACCGTATTGCCTTCTTCATAAGCAAAGTCAAACCGTCCTAATCCTTCTGGCAGCTTAAATTTTGTCAGCTTGCCGGGAGATGGAAAATAGGTGGCAGGATCTTCTGCGTACAAACGGGCTTCTATTGCATAGCCATTATTTTTGATATCTTCCTGAGTCAGACCGAGATCTTCTCCTGCTGCAATTTTCAACTGAAGCTCCACCAGGTCCAGACCGGTAATTTCTTCTGTAACAGGATGCTCCACCTGCAGTCTCGTGTTCATTTCAAGAAAATAATAGTCTCCTGAGTCATTATCAAAAATAAACTCCACTGTTCCGGCATTAGTGTAGCCAATTTCTTTTACCCCGGTGACAGCTGTTTCACAAAGCTCACGGCGAAGTGTTTCTGTAAGAAAAGGAGACGGGCTTTCTTCAATTACTTTTTGATTGCGGCGCTGGATAGAACATTCTCGTTCAAATAGATGAATCGTATGCCCCTTATGGTCTGCGACAACCTGTACTTCGATATGACGAGCGTTTTCAATAAACCGCTCCAAAAATACGGTATCATCACCAAATGAGGCTCCTGCCGTTTGCTGTGCAGAAGAGAAACGCTTGGTCAGATCCTCTTTATTATAGACAATGTGCATACCAATGCCGCCACCGCCGGCACTCGCTTTCAGCATTAGCGGATAACCAAGCTCCTCGGCAATATCGAGCGCGTGGTCCACGGATTCCAGTTTCCCGTCCCATCCGGGCACGATCGGCACTCCGGCTTTCTGCATATGCCGACGCGCTTCAATCTTATCTCCCATCAGCTGAATTTTTTCAGCACTCGGCCCAATGAAAACAATACCGGCGTCTTCACACCGTTTTGTGAATGTTGTGTTCTCTGATAAAAACCCATAGCCGGGATGGATCGCATCCGCTCCTGTTTCCTTAGCTGCCTTTATTACATTATCCATATTAAGGTAGCTCTGCTTAGCCTGGGATCCGCCAATATGAACCGCTTCGCCTGCCTCCTTTACAAATGGCATATCTGTATCAGCATCCGAGTATACCGCCACCGTTTCAATTCCCAGCCTATGGCAGGTTCTGATAATCCGGCGCGCAATTTCACCCCTATTGGCAATCAACACCTTTTTAAAATAGCTCATACCGCCACTCCCCTGTATGTTATTCCAGTTCTGCCACGACTTGCCCGGCATCCACTACGCCGCCGTCTTCGACTTTTATACTTTTAATTACACCATCCGCTTCTGCTTTAATTTCCTGGAAACTTTTCATGACCTCAATCAGTCCGATAGTATCATCTGCTTTGACTTCATCCCCTTCTTCCACATATACAGGCTTCCCCGGTTCCGGTCTTCTGTAAAATACTCCCGGTAATGAAGATACGATTTCTTTCATCCTTTGCTTCCTCCTTTGGTTAACTCGACTGAATCATTTGTTTCACTTCTTCAAGCTTACGATTATTCTGCTGCCGGATCTCCATCGCTTCTTCAAGAGTGACAGCAGTAAATTTTATCTTTTCATTCGTTTTTGCCTGTCCGATGCGATTCAGATCTGTGCTGATAATCGTAGCGACCGGCGCGTATCCCCCGCCCGTTACGGCATCATTTAACAATGCAATCGGCTCGATCCCGTCCGGCACCTGAATGGAGCCGATCGGATAGCCGAGATCCACTACGTTGGACGGATTGCTTCCCGCTCCAAACGGCTGCTCACGCGGCACAAAATCAAGACGTTCCCCCTTCAAGCGGTAGCCGACTCGATTGGCTTCCGGCGTAATCGTCCACTCGATATTAAGAAAACGCTGCTTGCTTTCCTCGGTGAGCCTGTAGCTGCATAACCCGATAATGACACGTATCTCATGATTGGCGGAAAACGCTGGGATGTACTCGCCGGTCACCCGGGTTCCCCGTTTGACTTCTTTGTCCTTCATGTTCCCGATCGATAGCACGTCCCCCTCCTGCAGAGCCCTTCCCTCAAATCCGCCAATACCGCAAAGCGTGTAAGTCGACCTCGAATTCATAATAACCGGCACTTCTATTCCGCCGGCTATGGCAAGATAGGCTCTCGCGCCCTGCTTCACAAAATCAAAAGTCAGCACGTCGCCTTTTTTCACTTCCAGTGTTTCCCACATCGGCACCGCTTCTTTATTGATCTGCGGCGGGATCGTGCCTCCTGTCACGGCAATCACTGTATCCTCCTGAAATTCGAGGGCCGGGCCCATGTACGTAATTTCGAGTACAGCTGCTCCTTTTTTATTTCCCGCCAGCATGTTCGCCACAGCGTAGGAATACTGGTCGACGGCTCCCGACGGCGGCATTCCTGTCTCGTAATATCCGACTCTTCCATCATCCTGGACGGTTGTCTGCAGCCCGGGTTTCAATACGTTAATCATGATATAACCTCCCCAGCACCATTTCAGAAAATGCAGCAGGATCCTTCAGTACATCGTCGGGGCGGAACGTGAAATCTTTTTTATGATATTCAAACGTGCCTGCTTCCACATCCGCTCTTACAGCGTCGTACTCTTCACGTGTTATGTCACGGTAGCGGAAAATGTCTCCCTGGCGTGGAAAAACGATGGAATCCTGAAAGTCGGGAAGCTTTTGTTCTTTGTCAAACACCGGGGAGGCCGAAATGCCAAACATCTGGTAGCCCCCTGCACCCTGAACCGGATAGACGACCGAAAATCCGCCGCCAAATCCAAAGCATCGTTCCGGGGTGAAAGTGCGGGGCCGGACGTATTTTGGTACTTCAATCTGCTTTTCGCGCGGCACGATTTGAAAACAAAAAGGAAGTCCAGGCACAAATCCGATCATTGATACTAAAAACGGAGAGCTGGTCATCGCCTGAATAAAGTCTTCCTTTGACGCGTAGCCATTAATACGTGCCGCATACTCCAGGTCGGTTGATTCAGGATCCTGATGACGGTCCCGGAACTGCATCACCGCATCATGCGTCCACGGATCCTCAAACAGAACAGGCACGTCGACGAGCCGAGAGTTAATAACAATATCGTCCAGGTTCTGAACAGAACTTTCGAGTCGTTTTAGTTCGTCAATCAGCTCCGCTGCAGGAAGCTGATCCGGGTTGTAGCGGACCATATACGATGCGTTGGACGGGCAGATATCCAGAATACCGGGCATCTGCTGCTCCCTGAGCTTTTTCGTTATTGCCATTGCTTGAAAGTTCACTTCCAGACTCATTTCTTCGCTGAGTTCGACAAATATGAATTCGTCACCACCGTAGCTGTAGCGTGTTGTAAAATCAGCCAATATCAATCACCTCACTCAAGTTTTTAAAACGTCCTCCGGAGCATTCATAAACATTGCAAAATATTCTGATTTATAAGAATTTTAACCCGGGAAGGCCTGTATTTCCAGATATATTTAGCATAACGACTGTTTCACATAAAAAAGAGAGGCCTCTGCCTCTCCAATTATTTTTAAGTTTCTTTTGTTACAACGACATATATGTCCGGCTCTGCTTCTTAAAAAAATTGTCACGTTCCATCGAAAACTGCAGATGCTCAAGGTCTTCCCGGCTGACCGCTATCAGTACTTCATCAAATTCATAATGCTTTGCGTTGGGAATAATGGCTTTATTCGATACAATCATCGGGTAGGACCCGTCTTTTTTCAAACGGTACCCTTTCATCATGACAGAATCCATTTTGGCCTTCCTCCTTTTTACAAAGCATATACGAACATTTGTTCTATTTCAAGAAGTTTTTCATTTAAGTAATAAATACCTGCTATCCTGCAGAAGATAACACCGATAAGCGGACTCCTCTATCCAACAGCTGTTATTCTAGATGAACAAGGAGGCGAAAGGGATGAATCAGCTGAATGATTTAAACAAGGCGTTAAAGTATATAGAAGAAAACCTCGACGGTGAGATCGATTATGCGGCCGCTGCCAGAGAGGCTCTTTGTTCCGAATTTCATTTTAAACGCATGTTTTCTTTTCTGGCAGGCGTTTCCATCTCGGAGTATGTCCGGCGGCGCCGGTTAACGCTGGCTGCGTTTGAACTGAATCAGAATAAGATCCGCGTTGTGGATGCCGCTGTAAAATACGGGTATCACTCTCCCGATGCGTTTACTAGAGCATTCCAGCAGCTGCACGGCCTGGCACCGTCCGAAGCCAGACAGAACAGCCAGCAGCTGAAGGCCTATCCGCCGATGACCTTTCAGCTTTCTATTAAAGGAGGAGAATCAATGAACTATCGAATGGAAGAAAAACAAGAATTTTATATTGCAGGAATCCATAAGCGGGTTTCTATTGTGTTTGAAGGAGAAAATCCGGAAATTACCAAAATGTGGAAATCCCTTACGAAAGAAAAAATCCAGGAACTGGAGGCTGTCAGCAGCACCGATCCAAAAGGACTTATTCAGGCTTCGACGAACTTCTCGGAAGGCCGCATGCGGGAGGAAGGCGGACTGGACCATTATATCGGGGCCGCCGTCTCAGAAAAGCCGGACAGCTCTTACGATACGCTTTACGTTCCTTCTCTTACCTGGGCCGTGTTCGAAGTAAGCGGTCCTTTTCCAGAGACGCTGCAGGAGACATGGGGACGTATCTATTCAGAATGGTTCCCGTCCTCTGTGTACGAGCAGGCCGAAGGCCCGGAAATACTCTGGAATGAAAACGAAGATATGAATTCCGACACGTTTAAAAGTGAAATCTGGATTCCGGTTAAAAAGAACCGGTAATAAATGAAAACGAAAAAAGACAAGTTTATATGCTTGTCTTTTTTTTCGGTGTAAACAGGATCTTTTCTTACCCGTCCGCTTCTGTTCGCAAAGCCTGCAGAATGACCTGTTTTAAATAAGGTGTCATTTCCCTTAACTGCTCAACCGTATACACTCCGATAAAATACTGGATCACCATGCCGTCTACGAAGGCGACAAGAAACGACGCCCCGTGTTGATGATGCAGCGCAGGATACGCCTTTTCTGCGTCCAGCTCCTGCAGCTTCAGCCGGAGATGGTCCACCATCTCATTAAAGGCACCAATAAAGGTGGTGGAATACACTTCCCCTGTGCTGTAGCGGCTTAAGACGGTTTTGATATTCTGGAGGTTCTCATCGTTATACGTCCACGAATCATACAGAAACTGCTCCACAAAACCCTCTACGCTCCTGCTTTCGTTCTCTTTGACTGCTTTTATATAGTCATCCTCCAGCTTTTTCAGAATCTCATCCATTCCTTCGTGGGAAATGCGGTCTTTCATACAAGTGCCCTCCTTTTACCTTTGCTATTCCCTGCCTTTGTAACAAATACCCATCTAATCCCTTCTTTCTAAAAACAGATATACTGTCAGGTTTCCTGTCATATTGTTTGCTTTTAAGCGGATTAAACCTAATGAAATCAGCATTTACTATTTTTTACCTTCTTATAGCCGAACATTCCCTCTTGCGCCTGTTGTAAGATTTCGCTATAATCAGTTACTAAGAAGCGAATACTTATAGGTGATGATGGATATTATAGAAAATCAGACGGAAACAAAAAAACTGCTGGCCCATCTTTATAATGAAATTTCCATTGATTTGTTTGGTGTTGGAACGACCCTGTTGAAGGTGTCTTTTCTGGAATCAGAATCGCTTATTACAATGCAGGCCCGGCATAAGAAGGCTCCACGCTCCAATGCCCTGGAAGAAGCTGCTCCTGAATTAAAACAGCAGGTTGATTTCCGGCTTTCGCAGCTGTACAAGCAGCGAATGAAAACGCGCCTGGAGGAAGACTTCCACTGGGAAATTGAATCTCTGTTTCGTGATTATGACGGCCCTACCCAGACTGCCTTCACCAATATTAAACTCCGTTAACCATGCAGCCGGACAGCTGATTTTGGACATGTTCTGAAATAGGCATCCACTTCTGCAGCACACAGAGCCTGAAAGATTCATCTACAACTGCATATAGAAATAGTGAGTTTCTCTTTACTTTGTTTACAAAATAAAGGTGGCTTTATAGATATTTTCTCTATAATGCCGCCTTTTTTTATTTTCTCTTTTTTTCTATCCATCATCACCGATGGGCTTCAACTACACTATCTGGAGGTTTTTTAAAATGAAAATGCCTATGAAATATCTTGTCCCTCTATCCCTGCTGATGCTTCCTCTTGCTGCATGCGGTTCATCCGAAGATTCTGCCGACGGGGAAGAGCCTACAGAGCTTGTCATATCGACATGGGGATTTGCTGAAGATTTTTTTCGTGAAGAAGTGTATGCGCCCTTTGAAGAAGAACATAACGTGGAAATCGTACTGGAAACAGGAAATAATTCGGAGCGCTTGAATAAAATCCGCCAGGGAAACTCCAGCGTGGATCTCATTTATTTGTCCGATTATTATGCCCAGCAGGGAATCAATGATGATCTTTTTGCTGAAATTGACCGGGACAACATCCCGAACATAGAAGATATTTATGAGATGGCCCAGGAACCGACCGGCGAAAATTTTGGCCCGGCCTATACGGTAAGCCAACTGGGTATTGCCTACAACCCGGAAGAGACGGATGTAGCTATCACGTCCTGGGCAGATCTCTGGAACCCTGAACTGGAGCGCAGCATCGGCCTGCCGAGCATTACTGCTACAGCCGGCCCAATGGTGCTGGACGCCGCTTCTGTCGTCAGTGGCAGTGAATCGTTTGATGAAGATGCCGCTTTCGCCCAGATGAAAGAGCTGAATCCGAACGTCGCCAATGAATACAGCCAGACCTCCGCTTATGTGAACATGTTTACGCAGGGGGAAATTGCTGCAGGCCCGATTATGGAAATGTATGTAGCCGACTTAAAAGAAGCCGTTCCTTCAACTGAATTTGTTACACCTGAAGAAGGAGCATACGCCATTGTGAATACCGTAAACGTGATTGAAGGAAGCGAAAATCAGGAACTTGCAGAAGAATTTATTAACTGGCAGCTGAGCGCGGAGGTCCAGGAAACCGCAGCGGCTGCAAAAGTCGACTCTCCGGTTAACACTACGCTTGACCTGAGCGAAGAAGAAGCGGAAGGCATTACCTACGGCGCGGATACCGTAGAAAATCTTATTCTGCTGGATACCGAAATGATAAACGAACGTTCAGAGGAATGGGTGGACCGCTGGAACCGGGAATTAACCCAGCAGTAATCTGCTTATGAAAACGAAGGAGGCACATCTAATGGCAGCAAAGAAAGTCTGGCTGGACGTCGACACGGGGGTGGACGATGCGCTCGGGCTCCTTTTGGCCTGCGGCTCACCGGAGCTTGATATTCAGGCGGTTTCCGTAACCCACGGAAACGTATCCGTGGATCAGGCCACGGCCAATACCCTGCAGGTGCTCGACACAGCCGGCCGATCGGATATACCCGTATACAAAGGAGCCGCACGTCCTCTCCTGCGCCGTCCCCTGTATGAACATGCGGTACACGGAAAAGACGGGATCAGCGGCATCTCGGAAGAACGATATCTAAAGCAGAAGCCGGACGCCGGTTACGCACCGGAGCGGCTGGTGGATTTGATTTATACCTACCCGCATGAGCTTACGCTGATTTTCACCGGTCCTTTAACTAACCTTGCCCTGGCCCTGCATCAGGCTCCTGCTGCAGCGGACCTGATTCATGAGGTGATTTTCATGGGCGGTGTGGTTCACGGCCCCGGCAATATTACCCCGGCGGCAGAATTTAATACGTATGTGGATCCGGAAGCCGTACAAGTTGTTCTGCAAAGCGGCATTTCCCGATTAACCCAGGTCGGGCTCGACGTGACCAAACAAGCGCTCCTTTCAGAGGATAGGCTGCAGAAGCTAAAGCAGCGCCGCCCTTTTTGGGGACATTGGATTGAAAGCATAACGAAACAGTATCGGGAGCGGTATTTTACGGTCAATGGTGTACATGCCTGTGCGCTGCATGATCCGCTCGCTGTTGCCGCTGCCCTTGATCCGAAGCTCTTAGAAACGATTCATGCCTATACCGAAATTGAATGCCGCAGCAGCATTTCCGACGGCTGTCTCGTCGTCGATGAGAAAAACCGCCTGAAGAAAACGCCAAATGCTTATATCGCCATGGGCGTAGACCTGCCGCTGTTTTTCAGCCTATTTGAAAAGGCCGTCGACCAGCTGCCGGACCGGAAGGAGCCTATCCAATGAAACACTACGGAAAATACGTCTTTCTCCTCCCCGGTCTTCTCGTTCTTACGTTATTTATGATCGTCCCGATTGCCGGAACGATTCTTTCCACCTTTTTTGACGCCGGATCCTTTACGATTGCCGGCTACATGCAGTACCTGCAGGATCCGTACTTTTTAAATATTCTATGGGTCACGCTTCGGACAAGTCTGCTGACTACATTGATTTGTATTCTGCTGGCGTTTCCCGCGGCGTACTACATATCCAAATGCCGTCCGCGCATGAAAATGCTGCTGCTTATGCTGTCGATTTTCCCTTTGCTCACAAGCCCGGTCGTCCGCTCTTTCAGCTGGATGGTCATTCTTGGCAAAGGCGGTATCGCAGATAACACGATGGCTCTATTTGGAAGTGATACGTCGATATCCATTCTTTATACCCCGACGGCTATATTAATCGGGCTCGTTCATCTGTTTCTGCCATTAAGCATTATTACGCTCGTCGGCGTGATGGAAAATATCGGAGACGATGTGGTGGAAGCCGCTAAAAGTCTTGGAGCATCCGCCTCTACTACTTTCTGGCATATTCTTCTGCCTCTAAGCGTGCCCGGGTTAATGACTGGAAGCATTCTCGTGTTTGTGGGAAGCTTTACGGCCTATACAACGCCGGCACTGCTTGGCGGAAGAGAAAGTGTCGTTTCTACTTTTTTATATCAAAATGCAGTGACATTAAACGACTGGCAGCTGGCTTCGGTAGTGGCTACTATTATGATTGTGCTGTCCTTTGTTGTGATTGGCCTGATGAACTGGCTGGCCGGAAAAGTCGCTGTACGGGGAGGGAATATCCGTGGCTGATCGCTGGTTAGGCTTTGTAACGTTACTTGTCTTTATTTTTTTACTCGGGCCGCTCGGCATTATGCTCGTCTCCTCTTTTGGCGAGGCCGGGGTCCTGCAGTTTCCGCCCGATAATTGGTCACTGAAATGGTACGCCAATATTTTTCAGGGCAGTATGTTTATTTCAGCCTTCCAAACGTCGATGCTCGTTTCCTTTGCCGGCAATATGCTCGCACTGCTTGTCGGCCTGCCCGCAGCCTATGCGCTGAGCCGGTTTGATTTTAAGGGAAAGGCGTTTTTACAGACGCTCTTTATCTCTCCGGTGCTCATTCCCGGGATTGTTCTGGGATTCGCGCTACTCCGCTACATTATTGTGACTTTCCAGATTCCTATTTATACGGCACTGTTTATCGGCCATACGATCATTATGCTCCCTTTTATCGTGCGAGTGATTTCATCCAATCTGGACAACTTCGACTTCTCGATTGAAGAAGCGGCGGTCAGCCTTGGTGCGAGCCGCGCAGGAGCCTTTTTCCGTATTGTGCTGCCAAATATTAAATCCGGCATCATCGCAGGTGTGCTGATTGCATTTCTGGAGTCCTTTAACAATGTCGATATTTCTGTCTTTATGACCGGACCGGGAGTCAGCACGCTCCCCATTCAAATGCTGACGTACGTGGAGAACTATTTTGATCCGACGATTGCCGCGCTGTCTGTTCTTCTGATGGCTTTAACAGCCGTTTTGATGTTTGCCATTGAACGCCTCGTCGGCATATCCTATTTCACTAAAAAATAATGGAGGTCCCTACTATGTCCCATGTATCGCTGCAAAACGTAGCCGTGGCCTATCAAAAAACGAATATACTCGAGAACTTTAACCTTGATATACCTCAGGGCGAGCTTGTATCTCTTCTCGGCCCCAGCGGCTGCGGCAAAACAACTACGCTCCGCCTGGTAGCAGGCTTTCTTCAGGCTCACCAGGGAAGCATTCAGGTTGGCGGGAAAGATTATACCACCATTCCTGTTAATAAGCGGAACTTCGGCTTTGTGTTCCAAAATTACGCCCTGTTCCCCCACATGTCTATTTTTGATAATATCGCTTTTGGCCTGCGCCAGCGGAAGGTGTCTAAGAAAGACACGTACACGAGGGTGATGGAAATGCTTGAACTTGTCGGCCTGCAGCATTTTGAGAACCGTTTTCCAAAAGAGCTTTCCGGCGGGCAGAAGCAGCGCGTCGCTATCGCACGGGCGCTCGTAATTAATCCAGATCTGCTGCTTTTTGATGAGCCCCTCAGCAATCTGGATGCGAACCTGCGGGTCAGTATGCGTTCCGAAATCCGTCGTATCCAGCAGGAATCTGGTATTGCTGCGATTTATGTATCCCATGACCAGGAGGAGTGCTTCTCCATTTCCGACCGGGTGGCGATTATGAATAAAGGCGTTATCGAACAGCTTGATCACCCCGCGGCGATCTATCACCGCCCCCGCACTTCTTTCGTTGCCTCATTTATCGGCTTTAAAAATTTTCTCCGCTTTGACCGGCGCAGTGAAAACGGGCAGGCTCCGATTTTTTACAAAGGGGACAATACATTTGCCGTTCCCTATGACAAAGAAACGAGCAGCATGACCGGTGTGATCCGTCCGGACGATATTCATATTAAACCAGCCGGCCCTCATGTTATAGAAAATCAGCTGAGCGGCACGATCAAGACTGCTATTTTCCTCGGACGGAGCTATCAGTATGAGGTAGAAACCGCACACGGAAGCTTCACGGCCAACCAGGAAATGACCATCCCTTTCCAGGCCGGAGATCAAGTAGTGCTGGACATGCCTGCCCAGAAGTGGGTACTGGTTGAAGAATCGGAGGTTCCTTCCTATGCAGGTTGATACACTGATTCTTGGTGCCCACGTGTTTAACAGCTATATTAAGCGCTTTGAGGTAAAAAATGCAGCTATACTGGATGGACGTTTTTTCTACATCGGTGATCGGGATTCGACAGATTTCCAGGCCGACGAGATCATTCAGGCGGAAGGAAAGTGGATGATCCCCGGACTGATCGATATCCACCTGCACATTGAAAGCTCGATGGTTTCTCCAGCCGTTTTTTCAGAAGCACTGCTTGCGCGCGGAGTGACAACCATTGTTCCCGAGCCCCATGAAATGGCCAATGTCTTCGGCCTCGAAGGGGTACAGGAAATGATTAACGTCAGCCGGGACTGTGCGGTGGATATGTTCTATGCGATTCCAAGCTCTGTGCCGGCAACCGACTGGGAAACGACAGGAGGATCGATTACGATCGACGACATGGAAACATTGATTCAATCGGAATCCGTGGCCTGCATGGGAGAAATTATGAATTACAACGATATCGTCCAGCAGAAAGACGGCCGCACGATAGAGCTGCTGCATTACCTGCAGAAACACCACCCCTCTATGATTGTGGAAGGCCATGTTCCCCGCCTGATGGACATGGATCTGCAGCGGATGCTTTATGCCGGCGTGAACTCTGATCATACCCATCAAACCGTAGAAGGCCTCGAAGAGCGTATTAAAACAGGGATGTTTGTTGAAATCCAGGAAAAGTCCATGTCGGCTCCGGTAATGGAGTATTTAATACGAGAAGAAGTAAAGGAACACTTCTGCTTTGTTACCGATGACATTATGCCCGATGACCTGAATCAGACCGGGCACCTGGATATGATTCT
>NZ_JALBWT010000048.1:0-31106 GCF_023845525.1 Sinobaca sp. H24 | reverse complement strand
CAGTCAGCGCTTCAGGATGTGCTGCTCGAATTTATGAAATGGATGAATGATGAAGATACAGTAGCTGTAATTAATAACCTGGCTTCTTTAAAGCTGGCAGAACCCTATCGGAAGCAGCTTCGTTCCAGAAAAATATAGCGCTCGTCTGAATGCTATGTATTTTATAGAGAATTTTCATCTAACGGAGCTGGAGCCGGATGTATTAACCCTGTACCGTGAAAATAGAAACAGGGCGGAACTGAATCCACAGGCATCCCGGACTCTGGCGGCCTTCAATCCAGTACATTTATGAAGCTGTTTTTTCATGAGGATTCTAGCGAAGCCGGCTATTTATATAAAGAGGTGATACGTCGTCTGGATGACGTCGTCTATTCTCAGTGGATGGAAACGCTGGCCGTTCATCCTAATCAGAAAATCCGCGGTGCCATGCTGGCTGTCGCTGCCCAGAAGGGTGATTGGAGTGCGATCCCATTATTTGAAAAAGCAGCCGTAGATGATGAACTGGAAGTGCGCCTGCAGGCCTACAAAGGATTTGAAAAGCTTGGTGTTGTGCCCGAGATAATTATTCCCGCAGACATTGCCGCGTCTGAGTACTGGCCGGAGCGGATGATGGCAGCGCGGCTTTGGCGCGTGGCTCATTCCCGCGGGGTCCAGGAATTTATCCGGGATTTAATTAAAGATTCCTCCTGGTGGGTCCGATATTATGCAGGAGAAGCGTTAAGCTGCCACCCGAACGGAGAGGAAGAGCTGCTGTTTATCCATAATACGAGCGAGGATCCTTTTGCAAGAGATATGGCCGGACAGTGGCTGGATGCAATGAAAGGAGAAGTAGTATGACAGGTGTTCTGAATTTTATTTTTTTCATGCTGGTTCTCGGTTTTATCTGTTATACCTTTCTTGTGCTTATCTGGTATATCGTAACGGCCGTCACGGCTATGCGTGCAATGAAAAAGGCAGAGGGCATTCATGAAACAGAGCCTTACGAAGACAGGCTTCAGTCTGATGACATACCGCCGGTATCGATCCTGGTGCCGGGCTATAACGAAGAAGTATCGGTGGAAGGAACGGTCAAGTCGCTTCTCGGACTGCGCTACCAGGCATTTGAAATTATTATAGTCAATGACGGTTCCACTGATAATATGCTGAACACCGCTATTGAGGCTTTTCGCATGAAAAAGATAGAGCAGGTGGTACGCCGCTATGTTTCATCCAAACCTGTAAAGGCCGTGTATCAATCTGAAATTCATCGAAATGTATACCTCATTGATAAAGAGAACGGTGGAAAAGCCGATGCACTGAATGCCGGCATTAACGCTTCAAACTATCCATACGTTTGTTCCATTGATGCCGATTCGGTGCTGGAGCGTGATGCGCTGATTAAAGCCGTTCAGCCGATTATTGACGGGAACGGAGAAGTCATTGCCGTAGGCGGAAGCATCCGTATCGCTAATTCTTCTTCCATCGAACGCGGTGAAATTATGAATGTAACCGTTTCGAGGCGTCCGGTTGTTATTATGCAGGTGATTGAATATTTCCGAGCCTTTTTAATTGGGCGTCTTGGAATGAGCCATTTTAATATTCTGCTGATTGTATCAGGTGCTTTCGGCCTGTTTGAAAAAAGTGCAGTTATCGCAGCAGGCGGCTATCGTACCGATACGGTAGGAGAAGACATGGAACTGGTCGTGCGGATGCACCGGACAGCACGGGAAAATAACCGCAAATCAAAAATATCCTACATACCTGATCCGGTCTGCTGGACAGAGGCACCGGAAACTGCGGCTGTACTCCGTAAGCAGCGGAGACGCTGGCATCAGGGACTTACAGAAACATTTTGGATTCATAAAAGCATGTTTTTCCGAAAAAAATACGGAACGGTCGGTTGGATCGGCATGCCGGTTTTTTTCCTGATTGAATGGTGCGGACCTGTGTTTGAACTATTGGGCTACGGCCTGCTGCTATGGGCGCTGTTATTTGGAGAAGTAAATGCTCTGTTTGCCATCATATTGTTTTTGCTGATGATTATGATGGGATCACTGCTTTCTGTTACCTCGGTGCTGCTGGAAGAGCAGGGCAACGGCAGGCATACAAACGTAAAAGATTTAGACAGGCTGTTCTGGTATGCCTGGACAGAATCCTTCTGGTACCGCCCGCTCACTGTGTTCTGGCGCGTGGAAGGAATATGGAAGGCAATCAGGCGCAGCAAAGACTGGTCTAAAGCTGAAAGAAAAGGAATTTCGTCATAATAAGGCGGAAGAGGGGTGGGGTTTATGAAAAGAATATTAGTAGCAGATGATGAAGATGTGCTGAGAATGCTGATAGTGGATACACTAGAAGACGACGAGTATGAAATAGAGGAAGCAGAAAACGGCTCAGAGGCGCTTGAAATGGCTTCCGCAAAAGAGTATGACCTGTTAATTGTGGATTATATGATGCCCGGCTACAACGGAGTGGAGGTGCTGAGCCACCTAAAAGAACGAGGAAGGCTGACGCAGATGAAAAGCCTGATGCTGACGGCTAAAAGCCAGGAATCCGATAGGGAAAGCGCCTTAAAAGCGGGAGCGACGGAGTTTTTAACAAAGCCTTTCAGCCCTGCTCTACTTGTAAGCGTCGTAGAGGATCTTCTGGATGATTAACTATATTCTGGAAAAGGCGCACCGGAGCTTTTTATTAATCTTCGTGTGCCTGCTTCTTCTTATGGGAACCGGGGCTGTTATTCAGTTAAATCATATCAGCAGTGAACAGGAAGATATCCGAAACCAATCGGTTGAATTAAGAGAGCTTGACGGCCTGTTGTTCGATGTGGAAACTACTCTTCAGCAGATAGTAATTCAAGGCCGAGGGTATTACATTTACCAGGAGGAAGCTATCCTTGAAAATTTAAATACGGAAATAACAGAGCTCGAAGCTATACTTGCAGACTATCAGGCGCTTGAAAGCAGCCGGAAAAACGAAGAACTCGGGCAGGAAATCGATGCATTTACAACGCAGTATTCCGAAGAGTGGATTCCACAGGTGACTGCTCAAATAGAGAATGGCGGAGCCGAAATAAGTGCGATTACGTCGGGAGAAATTAATGAGCAGGCCAATCGTATTATTGATCAGACAACAGAAGAATATACGGCGGTAGAGAGTGAACGTGCCGCTATAAATGATGATTATTTTGCCTCCACTATACAGGCCAATAATTCCATTCTGCTTTATTTTGTTCTGATCCTGCTCGTTCTTGGTGTTAGCGTCTGGACATTATTATACTGGCTCACCAAGCCGCTTCAGGATTTAGAAGAAGCCGCAGACAAGATTGAAACCGGAGAAGACGTGGAGCTTAAGTATACAAAGCGGAAAGATGAGATGGGAGCGCTCAGCCGCACATTCTCGCAGATGGCGGCAAGCATCCAAAATAACCAGGAAATGCTGACCGACCGTAATGAAGAGCTGGAAAGTCAGCAGGAAGAATTGGAGCTTCAGCGGGAACGTCTTCATCAGATGAATGAATTTAACTCTTCTTTATCCGCCGTATCGGAAAAAAATGAACTGCTGCAGACCATATTAGCTCATTTTCAGGAGTTGTTTCCATTTGAGAAGGCTATGATTTTAACGATGCAGCCGGAATGGATGACGGCAAGTCTCGGAATGAGCGATGCGCGGGTCAAGTGGCTCACAGAACATATTGAAGAGACTCCTGCGATGATAACGTATGAAACAAAAAAGCCGCACATGGTTAAAGTGCAGGCGGACGCATCGGAGCAGGGGCTTTCGGAGGAAAGCCGGGATATGTACGAGCTGTATATGCCTATCTTTTCCGAAGGGGAACATTTAATTGGTGTCTGCTGTATGTATCGAATCGGCCGTCCATTTTCACAAGAAGAGCAGCATGCGATGTTCGGCCTGCTGAGCCAGTCCAAGATCTCCTTTGAGCGGATCATTCTTCATGAAACAACGGAAAAGGACAGTGCTCTTTATCAGGCCATTATTAATAATGTGAACGAGGGCATTCAATTTATTGACGCTAAAGGTAGAATGATTCACAGCAACAGCAAGATGGATCAAATAGCCGGGGAGTGCGCCCTTAAAAAATATCAGCAGCCGCCTTTTGAAAGCTGGACGTCCGGTCTTCTTTCCCACGTAGACGAAAAAGACCGCTCTATGCTTGAAGCTTATTTCTATTCCTATCGTGAAGGACAAAAGCCGAATATCGAAAAAGTGTACTATCATGTTCACGATGAAGAAGAAGTCCGGGTGTATGAAGTCTACGGAGAGCAGCTGTTCAGCGATGGAGAGCTGCAGGGTACTATTTTTGTACACAGGGATCATACGAGAAACTATGAGCTTGATAAAATGAAATCAGACCTTGTGAGTACCGTCAGCCATGAGCTGCGTACACCGCTTTCGAGTATTCTCGGCTTTGCAGAGCTTATGCTGATGAAAGAACTAAAACCGGAAAAACAGAGAAAATATATAGAAACGATTCATAAAGAAGGAAACCGGCTGACTCATCTGATTAACGATTTTCTGGATCTACAGCGAATGGAATCAGGCAAGGAAAGCTATGAAAAAGAACGGGTGGATGCTGCCGAAATTATTATGAACGTGGTTCATACAATGGAGCCCGGCCAGCCGAATCATTCATTTATAATAGAAGACAAGCTGCAGTCAGGGAAAATTTTCGCGGATGAAGATAAGCTGGTTCAGGTGATGACCAACCTCATCAGCAACGCTGTGAAATTCTCGCCGAACGGTGGTAATATTACTATCAGCATGCAGAATTCCCAGGATAACGTTATGGTATCCGTTACGGATCAGGGGCTGGGCATTCCGGAAAAAGAGCTGCCAAAGCTTTTCAGTAAATTTCACCGGGTAGAAGGAGAAAAGCGCCAGAAAATCCGCGGCACCGGTCTGGGGCTCGCGGTATGCAAAAAAATTCTCGAAGACCATAACGGCAGAATTATGGTGACGTCTGAAGAGGGTAGAGGCAGCACGTTTACTTTTTATCTTCCGGCACTCGACGGGGAAGAACTTCTTCACTATCCGCAATCTGATTCCACATTGACTGCGCTCGTCCTCGAGGACGATAGAAGCCTCGGCCTGCTGCTGTCGGAAGAGCTGCGCCATGCTAAATATGAGGTTGCGTTTCATTTTAATCCAACCGCCGCCCTGGCTGCGATTGACAGCGGTCTGAAGCCGGATATATTTATTGTCGATGTTATGCTTGGCGATGAAATGGATGGATGGACGTTTATTCAGCACATAAAAGCGAGAGAAGAACTCAAAAATATTCCGATCATTGTTTCTTCTGCACTAAATGAAGATACAGAAAAAATGCAGGAGCTGGAAGTGCATCATTATTTAACAAAACCTTATCCACCGCAGAAGCTGTCCCAGCAGGTACGCTATTTATTGAAGAAAACAAATCCTTCCGGAGAAATTTATGTCCCTTCCGTAAAGAAATAAGGAGCTGTTTGCAGCGTTTTTTCAAAAAACCAGGGTGTTCTGCTGGCATCTCGAAAACTGTCCCGAAGGGGGACAGTTTTTTTCTTTCCCGGTGGCTTAACTGATATGCGATAATGAATTAGTGGGCAAAAAAGGAGGTCATATCATTGTTAAGTACACTGCTCGCTAATGCCTGGAGTTTTATGGCGATTGTATTTGTTATTAATATTTTATACGTGACGCTATTAACGCTGCGGTTGATTTTTACATTAAAAGGACAAAAGTATTTTGCCGGCCTGTTTGGTATTATCGAAACGCTGGTCTATGTTATCGGCCTGGGGCTCGTCCTTGAAAATCTGGATAACTATTTAAATCTGGTTGCCTATT
The DNA here is from genome assembly GCF_023845525.1 of Sinobaca sp. H24. NCBI lineage: Bacteria > Bacillati > Bacillota > Bacilli > Caryophanales > Sporolactobacillaceae > Sinobaca > Sinobaca sp. H24. Next base: position 25,292 of record NZ_JALBWT010000048.1, on the reverse strand, counting down.
CCGTTGGATTTGGAACAGGGGTACTGGTCGGCATGAAAATTGAAGAAAAACTGGCTTTAGGATATATAACGGTAAATGTTATAACAAAAGAATATGAACCGGATATTCCCAACACCCTTCGTGACAAAGGCTATGGTGTTACAAACTGGGTGGCATATGGACGCGAAGGCGAACGGATGATGATGGAAATTCTGACTTCCCGGAAATCGGAGGCGCGTCTGTACCGGACGGTGAAAGAACTTGATGCGAAAGCCTTTATTATTTCGCACGAACCGAAAGCCTTTTTCGGGCGGCTTCTGGGTGAAGGGAATACGACGATAGGAGTATAAAGGATGGCTGCAAAGAAAACGTTTGAAGTGCAGGAGGGAGAAACGATCTCCGAATGTCTTGACCGCATCAGCAGGGAAGGCTTTGTTCCTGTGCGCAGGATGGAAAAACCCGTATTTACTGAAACGATGATAAATGGCAAAAAAGAGCATACGGTATTAAAACAACAAATCATTTTTGAAGCAAAACCTCAATAACCGAACATTAAAACTTAATACAATTATAATGTTCGATTTCCGTTGACAGATTTCATGACATCTTGTTAAGCTGTAAGAGGAATAAAAACGACATATAACCCTCATATAAAATTGGGAATAGGGCCCAAACGTTTCTACCTGGTGACCGTAAATCGCCGGACTATGAGGAAAGAACGCCCCCGGCACCATGTCCGGGGTGTGTTCTTTCCGGCCCCGGCAAGTCTGACAGCTTTCTATAAAAGAAAAGTCAACCTACCGGGGCTTTTTTCGTGGATTTTTAACACATAGAATACAATGGAGCAAAGTCGTAGAGGAGTGGAAGAATGAATCCGCAGGTTGGAGTAATTATGGGAAGCACATCTGATTGGGAAACGATGAAAAACGCATGTGATGTGCTGGACGAGTTGGATATTACGTACGAAAAACAGGTGGTTTCCGCTCACCGGACACCGGATTTAATGTTTGAATACGCAGAAACGGCCCGGAAGAAAGGGCTGAAGGTGATTATTGCAGGAGCAGGAGGTGCCGCTCACCTGCCGGGCATGACCGCAGCAAAGACAACCCTTCCTGTTATCGGCGTGCCGATCCAGTCCAAAGCGCTGCAGGGAATGGATTCGCTTTTATCAATTGCGCAGATGCCCGGCGGCGTTCCGGTTGCTACAGTAGCTATCGGAAAAGCAGGCGCTGTTAATGCCGGCCTGCTTGCTGCCCAGATTTTATCAGCCTTTGATGAAAAGCTTGCTGAAAAAATGGATAACCGGCGCGAAGAAATGCGCAGTAAAGTAATAGAAACGGGGGAGCTTCCATCATGACGTTAATTCCTCCAGGCAGTACAATAGGCATTCTCGGCGGCGGCCAGCTCGGACGCATGATGGCGATTGCGGCCCGGCCGATGGGCTACCGCACAGCTGTACTGGAACCTTCGACAGGCTCACCTGCCGGCCAGGTATCCGATGTGGAAGTAGAAGGCGCCTACGATGACCGCAGCGCAGCAGAGGAGCTTTCCTCGCACTGCAGCGTTTTGACCTATGAATTTGAGAATATTGATGCAAAAACGGCTTCTTTCCTGGAAAAGTCCATGTACCTTCCGCAGGGGGGCGCCCTTCTTCAAACGACCCAGCACAGGCTTCGCGAGAAGCAGGCTATTCAAGACGCCGGCGTTCCGGTTGCCCCTTATCGGCCGGTAACCGACTATGAGTCCCTGGAGACCGCAGTTGAAGCCATCGGTCTTCCTGCTGTCTTAAAAACATGCCGGGGCGGTTATGACGGCAAAGGACAGGAAGTACTGAGAAACAAATCTGATCTTCAGGAAGCCTACAGCCGGCTTGCAGAAAAAAATCCGGCGGACTTTGTGCTTGAAGCCTGGATTCCTTTTGAAAAAGAAATATCTGTGATTATTACCAGATCGACAACAGGGGAAACAGCGGTTTTTCCGGTAGGCGAAAATATTCATGAAAACAATATTCTCCATCAAACAATTGTTCCGGCCCGTATATCCGGAAGCCTCGCAGAGAAAGCCTATGCAGTGGCGGAAACATTAGCCGGTCATCTAGAGCTTGTCGGGACGCTCGCTATTGAAATGTTTGTCATAGATGAAGAAACGCTCTATGTCAATGAAGTAGCGCCCCGCCCGCACAATTCCGGGCACTATACGATCGAAGCTTGTGAAACATCCCAGTTTGAGCAGCATATCCGTGCCGTCTGCGGTCTTCCTCTGGGTCCGACCGGACTTCTGAAGCCGGTCGTGATGACGAATATACTTGGTGAGCACGTAGAGCCGGTAATGAACGGCCTACAGGATTTTGCCAAAGAGCATATTCACCTTTACGGGAAAGCCGAAAGCCGCACCGGCCGGAAAATGGGACACTGGACCGTGCTGCGTGACAGCGTGGAGCAGGCGCTCGAAGACAGCAATAATGTATGGAATACCTATATCAAATAAAGCAGCAGATAGAGAGAGTGGAGGAATCAACATGATCGAACGTTACACCCGCCCGGAAATGGGAGAAATATGGACAGAAAACAACCGCTTTAACGCCTGGCTCGAGGTGGAAATTTCTGCCTGTGAAGCATGGTCCGAGCTCGGGGACATTCCAAAGGAAGACGTGGAGAAGATCCGGGAAAAAGCAGGATTTGATGTGGCTCGCATCAATGAAATAGAGCAGGAAACGCGGCATGACGTCGTAGCTTTCACAAGAGCCGTATCAGAAACGCTTGGGGAAGAACGCAAATGGGTGCATTACGGCCTGACTTCCACAGACGTCGTGGACACAGCTCTTTCCTACCAGCTGAAACAGGCGAACGCTATCCTGCTGAAGGATCTGGAGAACTTCACTTCTATTTTGAAAGAAAAAGCAAAAGAACATAAATACACGGTAATGATGGGACGTACTCACGGCGTGCATGCAGAGCCGACTACCTTTGGCCTGAAGCTTGCCCTCTGCAGGAGATGCAGCGCAATCTGGAACGTTTCCGTGCAGCTGCAGAAACAGTACGGGTCGGCAAATTGTCCGGTGCTGTGGGAACATTCGCTAACATTCCACCGTACATCGAAGAGCATGTCTGCCGTGAGCTCGGTCTTGAAGCGGCACCTGTTTCCACCCAGACGCTGCAGCGGGACCGCCACGCCCACTATATGAGTACGATTGCCCTTATTGCCGGATCTATCGAAAAAATGGCTGTGGAAATCCGCGGCCTGCAGAAAAGTGAAACCCGTGAAGTAGAAGAGTTTTTCGCTAAAGGCCAGAAGGGATCTTCTGCCATGCCTCACAAACGCAATCCAATCGGCTCGGAAAATATGTCAGGGCTTGCCCGTGTTATCCGCGGCCACATGCTAACCGCTTACGAAAACGTGCCGCTTTGGCATGAGCGTGACATTTCCCACTCGTCGGCGGAGCGGATTATCCTTCCGGACGCAACGATTGCGCTTAATTATATGCTGAACCGCTTCGGCAATATCGTAAAGAATCTCACTGTCTTTCCTGAAAACATGAAAGCCAATATGAAAAGAACGTTCGGCCTTATTTATTCTCAGCGCGTGATGCTGACGCTGATCAACAAAGGCATGGCCCGCGAAGAAGCCTATGATCTCGTACAGCCGACGGCGATGCAGGCGTGGGAAGAGGGCGTGCAGTTCCGAACCCTGGTAGACCAGCAGCCGCGCATTACGGAAGTGCTTACTGAAAAAGAAATTGATGAATGCTTTGACTACAATCACCACATGAAACAGGTCGACACAATTTTTAAGCGTGCAGGTATTGAGTAAATAAACCGGGAGGCGTTTTGAGTGGAAAAGCAGGATCTTCTGTATGAAGGAAAAGCCAAACGGCTTTATGAAACAGATACACCGGGACTTCTCTGGGTGGAATATAAAGACGAAGCGACCGCATTTAATGGAGAAAAAAAAGATGTTTTGAAAGGAAAAGGAGAGCTTAATAATGTGATTTCTTCCCTCCTTTTTGAAAAACTAACGTCTCTTGGCATCCGCAATCACTTTGAAAAAAAGATCTCTGAAACAGAACAGCTCGTGCATAAAACAACGATTATTCCGCTTGAAGTGGTAGTCCGGAACGTAGTAGCGGGCAGCCTGAAAAAGCGCACCGGTATTCCGGAAGGTACTGAAGTAGATGTGCCGGTAGTGGAATTTTATTACAAAGACGATGAGCTTGGCGATCCGCTCATTAATGATGATCATATCCGCCTTCTTCACGCCGCAGAGCCGGCGCAGACGATCGAAATGAGAAAGCTGGCGCTCGAAGTAAACGATGCGCTGAAAAGGCATTTTGACGAATGTGAACTCATTCTTGTTGATTTTAAACTGGAATTCGGCACGACAGAAGATGGAACGATCCTGCTGTCCGACGAGATCTCCCCGGATACATGCAGGCTCTGGGACAAAACCACACGGGAAAAATTCGATAAAGACCTGTTCCGCTACGGGCTTGGTTCACTTCAGGATGGCTACACGGAGATTTTAAAAAGACTGGGAGGCACTATTCATGGTTAAAGTACAAATTTACGTAACGTTGAAGGCCGGCGTATTGGATCCGCAGGGAAGCGCCATTAATAACGCGCTTCATACGATGGGATACAACGAAGTAAGCGAAGTGCAGACGGGCAAATTTATCGAGCTTCATATGGAAAAAACAGACGATGTGCAGGAGAAAGTCGAAGAGATGTGCCATAAGCTGTTAACGAATCCGGTTATTGAAGACTATACGTACAATATGGAGGAGGTCGTTTCCTCATGAAGTTTGCCGTAATCGTATTTCCAGGCTCCAACTGTGACGACGATATGTTCTACGCCATCAAGGACGGCCTTGGAGAAGATGTGGAAAAAGTATGGTATACCGAAAAAAGTGTTGAAGCCTATGATGCGATTTTAATTCCCGGCGGATTTTCCTATGGGGACTATCTCCGCTCCGGTGCGATTGCCCGTTTTGCTCCGGTAATGGAGAGCGTAATTGAAGAAGCGTCAAAAGGAAAGCCGGTGCTTGGCATCTGCAATGGTTTTCAGGTTCTGCTCGAAGCCGGGCTGCTGCCGGGGGCGATGCAGCGGAATAAATCGCTGAAGTTTATCTGCCGCCAGACAACGCTTCAGGTGAAAAATAATGCAACAGCCTTTTCCGAAAAATACGAACAGGACGAGGAAATTACGATTCCTGTTGCACATGGAGAAGGCAATTATTTCTGCGACGAAACCACCCTGCAGGAGCTGCAGGACAATAACCAGATTGTATTCACCTATAAAGACGATATTAACGGTTCCGTCGGCGATATTGCCGGCATTGTAAATAAAGAAGGCAATGTGCTCGGCATGATGCCGCACCCGGAACGTGCTACTCTTGACCTGCTTGGCAGCGCTGACGGCCTGCCGCTGTTTCAATCTATTCTCAATCATTGGAGGAAATCCCATGTCGTTACTACTTGAACCATCCCCAGAGCAAATTAAGAAAGAGCATATTTACAAAGAAATGGGCCTTAAAGAGCAGGAATTTGCGATGGTGGAAAAAATTCTCGGACGTCTGCCGAATTATACAGAAACGGGGCTTTTTTCCGTTATGTGGTCCGAACACTGCAGCTATAAGCACTCCAAAGTCGTGCTGAAAAAGTTTCCGGTTACCGGAGAAAAAGTCCTGCAGGGACCCGGGGAAGGCGCAGGCATCATCGATATTGGCGATGAGCAGGCGGTAGTATTTAAAATAGAGAGCCACAATCATCCTTCCGCCATTGAGCCTTATCAGGGAGCGGCCACGGGAGTCGGTGGTATTCTCCGCGACGTGTTCTCGATGGGTGCCCGGCCGATTGCGATGTTAAACTCCCTCCGCTTCGGAGAGCTGGAAAAACCGCGCGTCCGCTATCTGCTCGAAGAAGTCGTCGCAGGCATTGCAGGCTACGGCAACTGCGTCGGCGTACCGACGGTAGGAGGCGAAATTCAGTTTGATCCCTGCTACGAAGGCAATCCGCTCGTTAATGCTATGTGCGTAGGATTGATTGACCATAAAGATATCCAGAAAGGCCAGGCTAAAGGGGTGGGAAACACAGTCCTTTATGTCGGAGCTGATACCGGCCGCGACGGCATACACGGCGCCACGTTCGCTTCGGAAGAACTGAGCGAGGAGTCGGAGAGCAAACGCCCCGCGGTTCAGGTAGGAGATCCATTTAAAGAAAAGCTGCTGCTCGAAGCGTGCCTTGAGCTCGTGAAATCAGATGCACTCGTTGGGATACAGGATATGGGGGCAGCCGGACTGACGTCTTCTTCTGCTGAAATGGCAAGTAAGGCAGGTTCAGGTATTGAAATGAACCTTGATCTGGTACCGCAGCGTGAAAAAGGCATGACACCTTACGAAATGATGCTTTCCGAATCACAGGAGCGCATGCTTCTCGTTGTAGAAAAAGGACGCGAGCAGGAGATTATTGATATTTGTGATAAATGGGGACTTCTTTCCGCCAACGTCGGAGAAGTTATTGAAGAGCAGGTGCTCCGCCTGATTCATAACGGTGAAGTAGTCGCAGATGTTCCCGTAGACTCGCTTGCAGAAGATGCGCCGGTCTACCACCCGGCTTCCTCAGAACCCGCTTACTACCGGGAAAACCAGGAAATTAAATGGCTGCCGGATGTAGAAGACGTACAGGAAACCCTGCTCCGTTTATTAAAGCAGCCGACCATCGCGAGCAAAGAATGGATTTATGATCAATATGATTACATGGTGCAGACAAACACAGTCGTGCAGCCGGGATCAGATGCAGCCGTTATTAAAGTTAGAGACAAAAACAAAGCGCTCGCGATGACGACCGACTGCAACTCGCGCTATATTTATCTCGATCCGGAAACGGGTGGACGCATTGCAGTGGCAGAAGCAGCCCGTAATATCGTCTGTTCAGGCGCCCAGCCTTTAGGCATCACGGACTGCCTTAACTACGGAAGCCCGGAAAACCCGGAAATTTTCTGGCAGATTGAGAAATCAGCGGACGGCATAAGCGAAGCCTGCACCGAGCTTTCTACACCGGTTATCGGAGGAAATGTTTCTTTATATAATGAAACAAATCAGGGAGCCGTATACCCAACGCCGGTTATCGGCATGGTAGGGCTGATCGAAGATTTAAAGCATATTACGACCCAGACATTTAAGAAGGCAGGCGACGCCGTGTACGTGATCGGCGAAGCGGCACCGGAATTCGGAGGCAGCGAGCTTCAGAAAATGGAACAGGGCTTTATTTCCGGACGGGCGCCTAAACTGGATCTGAATGTTGAGAAAAAACGTCAGCAGCAGCTTCTGGAAGCTATTAAAACAGGTATTATTTCTTCCGCCCACGATATTTCAGAAGGTGGACTCGGCGTAGCGATTACAGAAAGCTTAATAGGTACGTCGCTTGGAGCCGACGTGACGCTTTCCGAGCACCCGGTAAAGGAATTGTTTTCTGAAACCCAGTCCCGTTTTGTTATCAGCGTACCCGCCGATCAGACAAAAATGATCGAAGACATGATCGAAGATGCTCATTTCATTGGCAAAGTGACGGACAACAGCCAGCTTCATATTGCATCAGCAGCAGGAGAAACGGTGGTACAGGCTTCTTTAAAGACACTAGAGGAGACCTGGAAAGGAGCAATTCCATGTTTGGTGAAATCAAAGGCTTAAATGAAGAATGCGGAGTTTTCGCGATCTGGGGACATAAGGATGCATCACAGGTAACGTATTACGGCCTGCACAGCCTCCAGCACAGAGGACAGGAAGGTGCCGGTATTGTTGTAAGCGACGGGGATAAACTGAGTACGCACAAAGGACTCGGTCTTGTTACGAAAGCATTTAAAGAAGGCGAACTGGAAAAGCTTCAGGGACATGCGGCCATAGGGCATGTTCGCTATGCTACATCCGGCGGAGGCGGGCTCTTAAACGTACAGCCGCTTTTATTCCAGTCACAGACGAGCGGTCTGGCGCTGGCTCATAACGGAAACATTGTAAATGCAAATGGAGTGAAAAGTGACCTGGAACGGGAAGGCAGTATTTTTCAATCCACTTCCGATACAGAAGTAATAGCCCACCTGATTAAACGCAGTCCTCATCCAACGCTCGAAGAACAGTTTAAAGATGCACTTTCCACTATAAAAGGAGCTTACGCGCTGGCCGTTCTGACTGAAGATAAGCTGATGGTGGCTATGGATCCAAACGGACTTCGTCCGCTTTCTATCGGACGAATGGGAGACGCATATGTTGTAGCATCGGAAACGTGCGCATTTGATGCTGTAGGAGCTGTCCATGAGCGTGAAGTACAGCCCGGGGAAATTGTTATTATCGATAAAGACGGCATGCGCTCGCAGCTGTTTTCAAAACCGGCAGACAGACAGATCTGCAGCATGGAGTACGTTTATTTTGCAAGACCGGATTCGGATGTGGACCAGATTAATGTGCATACCGCCCGGAAAAGCCTCGGCAAGCAGATGGCTAAAGAAACGCCGGTGGAAGCGGATGTTGTTACAGGCGTTCCAGACTCTTCTATCTCTGCGGCTATCGGTTTTGCAGAGCAGAGCGGGATTCCCTACGAGCTCGGCCTTATTAAAAACCGCTATGTCGGCCGGACCTTTATTCAGCCGACCCAGGAGCTGCGGGAGCAGGGCGTAAAGATGAAGCTGTCGCCGGTCCGCGGCGTAGTCGCCGGCAAGCGTGTCGTCATGGTAGATGATTCGATCGTCCGCGGCACAACAAGCCGCCGGATCGTCCAGCTTTTAAAAGATGCAGGCGCGCTTGAAGTACACGTACGGATCACGTCACCACCGATCACGCATCCCTGCTTTTATGGCATCGATACGTCAACGAAGGCGGAGCTGATTGCTTCTACTCATACAACCGAAGAAATGCGCGAAAAAATGGGAGCTGATTCCCTGGCCTTTATTTCCATCGACGGCATGCTCGAAGGCATCGGCAGAAGCAGCCAGGACAAGAACTGCGGCCAGTGTCTCGCCTGCTTTACAGGGAATTATCCGACGGAAATTTACGAAGACACCGTTCATCCCCATGATAAAGTGATGAACAGCTAGAATAGAAAGGGGTTTGACGATGTCTGATGCATATAAACAAGCCGGTGTTGATGTAGAGGCCGGCTATGAAGCAGTAAAACGGATGAAAAAGCATACAAGCCGCACGATGCGGCCGGAAGTGATGGGAGGTCTGGGAGGATTTGGCGCGATGTTTGATCTTTCCGCCCTTCCGTACAAAGAACCTGTGCTTATTTCGGGAACGGACGGCGTCGGCACAAAGCTGATGGTTGCTTTTCAAATGGATAAACACGATACGATCGGCCAGGACGCTGTCGCCATGTGTGTAAATGACATTGCCGTCCAGGGAGCAGAACCTCTTTATTTTCTCGATTACCTGGCATGCGGGAAAGCCGTCCCGGAAAAAATCGAAGCGATTGTAAAGGGAGTGGCCGACGGCTGTGAGCAGTCGGGCTGCGCCCTGATCGGCGGAGAAACGGCGGAAATGCCGGGCATGTATGACGTGGATGAGTATGACCTTGCTGGATTTGCGGTCGGCGCAGCGGAAAAGAAAAATGTCGTTACCGGCGAAAATATCCGTGAAGGAGACGTACTGATCGGGCTCGTTTCCTCCGGCATTCACAGCAATGGGCTTTCCCTTGCGAGAAGTGTTCTGTTTGATAAAGGGAATATGGATATGCAGGAAATTTACTCTCCGCTCGATAAGAAGCTTGGACTGGAGCTGTTAACCCCGACAAGAATATATGTGAAAGCCGTACGCGACTTAATGAATGCCGTAACCGTACAGGGAATGGCACACATTACAGGCGGCGGGTTTTACGAAAATATTCCACGGATGCTTCCGGAAGGTCTTGGTGCTTCCATTCAGACTTCCGCCTGGACGACACCAGACATTTTTTCCTTGATTCAGTCTGCCGGCAGCCTGTCGGATAAAGATATGTACGGCACGTTTAATATGGGAATCGGCCTGATCGCAGCGGTCCGCCCCGAAGACGCTGATAAGGCACTTCAGGCGCTTCATGCAGAGCAGGAACCGGCAGTGCGGATCGGAACCGTGACAGCTGGAGAAACGATTGAACTGGACGGAACGATTTCATGAAAAAAATAGCAGTATTTGCTTCAGGCAGCGGCTCGAATTTTGAAGCCATTGTCCGGGCAGAGCAGGAGGGGAGGCTGGATGCAGCAGTCTCCCTGCTTGTATGCGATAAACCGCAGGCAGCTGTTGTACGAAAAGCAGAAGCACTGAATATTCCCGTCTTTTCCTTTCTGCCAAAACAATACGATTCCAAACAGGCGTTTGAAAAAGAGATCGTACAGGAATTGGAACAGCATAGTATCTCTTTTGTGTTTCTGGCAGGATATATGCGTTTGATCGGACCGGTTCTTCTTCAGGCATTTGAGAGCCGCATTATTAATATTCATCCGTCGCTGCTGCCTGCTTTTCCCGGCAAAGACGCGATCGGACAGGCCTGGGAAGCAGGCGTGAAAATCACTGGTGTGACGATTCACTATGTGGATGAAGGCATGGACACCGGCCGCATTATTGCGCAGGAAGCGGTAAATATCCGCCGCACGGATTCCAAAGAGACATTAACAAACGCCATTCAGGCGATCGAGCATAGATTGTATCCGGAAGTTATTGATGAAATCGCTGGAAAATTGGAAAGGAGCTTTTAACAGGCATGTATACAAAAAGAGCACTAATCAGCGTATCAAACAAAGAGGGCATTGTTCCATTTGCAAAGAAACTGGAAAGCCTCGGCATTGAAATTATTTCTACAGGAGGTACAAGCCGCGTCCTGAAAGAAGGCGGCGTGAAGGTGATAGGTATATCAGATGTTACCGGATTTCCGGAAATTCTTGACGGCCGTGTAAAAACTCTTCATCCCAATATTCATAGCGGTCTTCTTGCGATGCGGTCGGAAGAAAGCCACATGAAACAGCTCGAAGAGCACAATATTGCCCCGATTGACTATGTGATCGTCAATCTATATCCGTTCAAAGAGACGATTGAACGTCCGGAGACAACGTTTGAAGAAGCGATCGAAAATATTGATATCGGCGGACCAACCATGCTTCGCGCTGCTTCTAAAAACTATCAGGACGTAGCTGTTGTAACGGATCCAACTGATTACGAAGAGCTTGTGCATGAACTCGAGAAGCATGGAGAAATCAGTGTGGAGCGCAGAAAAATGCTAGCAGCAAAAGTATTCCGCCATACCGCGGCTTATGACGCCATGATTGCCAATTACTTAACAGACCAGACAGGAGAACTTTATCCGGAAACATACACGGTGACATACGAGAAAAAGCAGGATCTTCGTTACGGTGAAAACCCTCATCAGAAAGCAGCTTTCTATCGGGAGCCGATCGGGCCGATAAGCTCCATTGCCAATGCCCTTCAGCTCCATGGAAAAGAGCTTTCCTATAACAATATTAATGATGCCCAGGCGGCGCTTGAAATGGTAAAAGAATTTAATCAGCCGGCTGCGGTAGCTGTGAAGCATATGAATCCGTGCGGCGTCGGCGTTGCCGGCACGATTGCCGAAGCGTACCAGAAAGCATATGAAGCAGATCCAGTGTCTATTTTCGGCGGGATTGTAGCGTTAAACGAAGAAGTCGATAAGGAAACCGCGGATCAGTTGAAGAATATTTTCCTCGAAATCGTTATTGCTCCCCATTTTTCAAAGGAAGCGCTGGAAATTTTGTCCGCTAAAAAGAATATCCGCCTGCTAAGTGTTTCTATGGATGAAGCCCCAATGGATCGTTCGGTTATGACTTCTATTTACGGCGGAACGCTCGTCCAGGAACAGGATGACAAAGGGTTTCTGGATGCAGATGTACGCGTTGTAACAAAAAGAGAACCCTCCGAGCAGGAATGGCAGGATCTTAAGCTGGCCTGGAAAATCGTAAAGCACGTGAAATCAAATGCGATCGTGCTGGCTAAAGGCGACAAAACTATTGGAATTGGTGCCGGACAGATGAACCGCGTTGGCTCTGCGGCAATTGCTGTAGAACAGGCAGGCGAAGAAGCCGTTGGTTCTGCAATGGGCTCTGATGCCTTTTTCCCTATGAAAGATACGGTGGAAGCAGCAGGAGCTGCAGGCGTAACGGCTATTATTCAGCCGGGCGGTTCTATCCGCGACGAAGAATCCATTTCCATGGCTGACGAGCTGGGAATTACGATGGTATTTACCGGCATACGCCATTTTAAACACTAAAAAGGAGCGATCCACTTATGAATGTACTTGTTATCGGCGGAGGCGGCCGGGAGCATGCTCTAGCGTGGGCGTTCTCAAAAAGCAGAAAAACCAATAAAGTGTTCGCGGCTCCTGGCAATCCTGGTATGAAAGAAGCCGCAGAATGCATAAAAATCAGCGAGTCAGATCATGACGGCCTGGTTTCCTTTGCAAAACAGGAAGAGATCGGACTGACCGTGATTGGTCCGGAAGTACCGCTGCTTGAAGGGCTGGCGGACCGTTTTCATAAAGAGGGGCTTACCGTATTCGGACCTTCCCGGGCTGCCGCTGAAATTGAAGGCAGTAAATCGTTTGCTAAAGATATTATGGAACGCTACAATATTCCGACTGGTTTTTATGAAGTGTTTTCTGATTATGAAAAGGCGTACGCTTACGTGCAGAAAATTGGTGCACCCATTGTGATCAAGGCGGACGGTCTGGCTGCCGGCAAGGGAGTTACCGTTGCCTTAACGGAAGAGGAAGCCGCAGAAGCACTCCGCGACATTCTCGTAGATAGTAAATTCGGCGGTGCCGGCGCGGAAGTCGTCATTGAAGAGTATTTGAGCGGAGAAGAACTGTCACTGATGGCTTTTGTCCATGGGGAAACGGTTATCCCTATGGTGGGGGCGCAGGATCATAAGCGCGCCTATGATCAGGATCAGGGACCGAATACAGGCGGAATGGGTGCCTACAGCCCCGTGCCGCAGTTTAAGGAAAAGCAGGTTCAGGAAGCAGTGGAGCAGGTGCTCGAACCTGCTGCCAAAGCGCTTGTAAAGGAAGGACGCTCGTTTACCGGTATTTTGTATGCCGGCCTGATGATGACAAACGACGGAGCTAAAGTCATCGAGTTTAATGCTCGTTTTGGCGATCCGGAAGCGCAGGTTGTCCTGCCGCGCCTTGAGTCCGATCTGGTGGAAGTGATCATGGAGCTGCTCGCCGGGAGAAAGCCTGTTCTTTCCTGGTCGGATGATGCGGTTCTCGGGGTAGTGGCCGCTTCCAAAGGCTATCCGGGATCCTATGCAAAGCACCAGCCGATAGCCTCGGTGCCTGATTCCGATATGCTCTTTTTTGCAGGAGTTGAAGAGGAAGAAGGTCAGTACAAAACGGCAGGCGGCCGCGTGCTGTTAATTGCAGAAAAAGCCTCCACGCTTGAAGAAGCACAGACGAATGTCTACGCGAAGCTTGAAAATCTTGATACGACTAATTTGTTTTACCGTACAGACATCGGCCATAAAGCCATATCGGCTGCCACCTGATGCATCTCAGCCCTCTGCCGGCCAGGCGGAGGGCTGTTTTATTGCCGGCAGTGAAATTACAATGGGAGATTTCCTCTCAATGAAACGAAGCAGCCCCTCTATTTTTGATACAGTGATATGGGTGGACTGCCCGGTTTAACAAGGCAGAGTTCCCACAGTTGTCACTTCCTTTCGTGGAGTACAGAGGCAAAGTGTGATACGATGGGAGTAAACAACCAACCAATAAAAATACAGCAAAGCAGGTGAAAACATGGCATCCCGGTTATTTAGATGGAACAAACAAACGCTGCGAAACCAACTTTCCGTTATTAGAGGACAACGCTCACCTGACATTGTATTAAAAAATGCGACGTATTTGAGCAGTGCACGGAAAAAATGGCTGGAAGGCCATATATGGATAGCGGATGATCGAATTATATACGTAGGAGACAGTCTTCCTGATAATACAGATCAGGCAGAGGTAGTGGACTGTACAGGCCAGTATCTTGTGCCCGGTTATATAGAGCCCCATGTGCATCCGTTTCAGCTTTACAACCCTCATACATTTGCAGCTTATGCATCTCAGCGGGGAACAACGACACTGGTAAATGACAATATGTTTTTCTTTCTGCATGTTGAAAAAAAGAAAGCGCTTACTTTGATTGAAGAACTGGATAACCTTCCGACTTCCATGTATTGGTGGGCACGGTATGACGCTCAGACGGAAATGGAGGAAGAGGATTCTATTTTTTCTCCTTCCAAAATGATGGCATGGGTGGAGCATCCTTTGGTCGTCCAGGGCGGCGAGCTTACGGCATGGCCAAGAGTCATGACCGGAGACGATACAATTCTCCACTGGATGCAGCAGACAAAAGAAATAAACAAACCTATAGAAGGCCACCTGCCGGGCGCTTCTGAAAAAACGATCGTACAAATGGCTCTGCTCGGCGTGTCGGGCGATCACGAGGCGATGACGGCTGAAGAAGCGTTAATGAGGCTCGATGCAGGAATGACTACATCGCTGCGCTACTCTTCCATCCGACCGGATCTGCCGAAAATGCTGGAAGGCCTGCTTGAAGCAGGTATTACTGATTTCAGCCGGTTCACCATGAACACAGACGGCTCCACACCCGCTTTTTATAAAGACGGGGTGATGGATCAGACTATTGAAATAGCGCTGGAAAAAGGAGTGCCGGAAATAGAAGCATATGAAATGGCCTCCTATAATGCCGCGAAGCATCTTGGTATTGATGACTACGTTGGAATGATTGCGCCCGGACGTATTGCCCATATTAACTTTCTGAAAGACCCCTCCACGCCAAAGCCGGAAGCAGTCATGGCCAAAGGGAAATGGGTATACCGAGAGGAAAAGAACCTCTATCCGCAGAAGCATTTTTCCTGGAGTGAATACGGCGTACACCCGTTAATGCTTGATTGGAATCTTTCCGACGAAGATCTGCATTTTTCCATGCCGATGGGAATTGAGCTGGTGAATTCGGTGATTTTAAAGCCATATCAGATAGGCGTGGATGCGACTAACGAAGAGCTTGATCCTGATCACGATGAGTGCTTTTTTACGATGCTGGACCGGCATGGGAAATGGCGGATTAATACCGTTATAAAAGGATTTGCCGAGAATCTGGGCGGCCTTGCCACGACATTTTCCAACACCGGCGACATTATTTTAATCGGTAAACGTAAAAAAGATATGCTCCGTGCCTTTGAAGAGCTTAAGCAGAATGACGGCGGCATCTTTCTTGTAGAAAACAATGAAGTGATTGAAGGACTTCCGCTGAAGCTGTTCGGCGCAATGTCGCTGGCACCGATGGAAGAAGTTATTGCCAAGCATGAGAGCATCGATGAGAAGCTGCGGGAGCGGGGATACAAGCACGCTGACCCTATTTACAGCATGCTTTTCTTTTCCTCTACCCATCTGCCTTACATCCGGGTAACCCAAAAGGGAATTTTTGACGTTCATAAGAAAACGGTACTCTTTCCTTCTATTATGCGTTAAACTGTAAAAGTACAGGATAGAATGTTAACCTAACAAAATAAGTCAGCTATTTTCCTATTCATCAGCATATAAGAAGCGGCTTTTACAGCAGGAATGAAAGTTGGACATTCGTTTTAAAGTGAGGTGTAAAGAATGCAGATTGATAAACTTCGTGGAAAAGAATTAGATCAGCTGTTTCAGGCTATATTGTCTTTGAAGGATCTCGAGGAATGCTATGCATTTTTTGATGATCTGTGTACGATAAACGAAATTCAATCTTTAGCGCAGCGCCTGGAAGTAGCCAGAATGCTGCAGAGCGGAAATACGTATCACAAGATTGAAACGGAAACCGGAGCCAGTACGGCTACCATATCCCGCGTGAAGCGTTGTTTGAACTATGGAAATGACAGCTATCAAATGACGCTCGACCGCATTAAAGAAACCCAGGAAAAATAAAGAAACCGCTCCCGGCTCAGGCAGGGGGCGGTTTTTGTATGATAAAAAAGCTGTTAGAGTATATACATAAACAGCCCGGAAGTCTGAAGGACTGTATTACAGTAAAACGAGGAGGTACCGCATGAACATATATAACAACATGGATGAAAAAACACTGCGGAAAGAAGTGGCGCAGATTTACAACAAAGTAAACCAGGAAATGTATAAGGTCGGGGTCAGAAAGCTGAAGATTGAAGTGCTGCAGGATAAAATTCTTGTGTTTGGAGAGCATCAGCGTGTGCCGGCGCTGGAAGCCATTCACGAAAAGTATCCAGAACTCACATTAACGGTGGATACGACCTTGATTAAAGAATTTAAAGAGCGTTTAAAAGAGGAATTGGAAAAGCAGCTTTCTATAAACGTGAAAACAATTCTAAAAGACTTTGATCCCGTCACAGAAGAAGCCGCGGCGATTATCTATGTTACTACATAAAATATGTAAGGAGATCTAACAAATAACAAGACAAGCTGCCATTTTTTTCATACGATGACATTAATCAACGTAAAGGAAACAGCCTGTTCATCCGGGCTGCCTCTTTTAATCGAAAAAATCGGGAGCTGTCTCTCTGCTGAGCGGAGAAGAATGGAAGCCGGAGAAGCACATAGTCGAAGGACTGTGTATTTCTCCGGCTTTTTTATCCCAAATACACAGTAAAGAAGGGATTTTTATGAAAGACATACTAATAAAAAACGCTGAGATTATCACGATGAATGATGAAATGGAGATTGTATACGGAGATATACTCATACAGGATGGCTGCATCGCAGCACTAGGAAAAGATATCCAGGCTTCGGATCCCGGTCAGACAAGAATTATCGATGGTACTGGTAAAACGGTGCTGCCGGGTTTATCCAAACGCATATTCATCTATGCCAGACGATTTTTCGGGGCCAGGCCGACGATATGGAATTGATGGACTGGCTGAAGAAAAAGCTGTGGCCGCTTGAAGCCGCCCACGACGAAGAATCCCTTTATTATTCAGCCATGCTTGGAATCGGAGAATGCATCAGCGGCGGAACCACCACGATTGTTGATATGGAAACCGTTCATCATACTGAATCGGCGTTTCAGGCAATAGCTGAAAGTGGAATCCGCGCTCTTTCCGGAAAAGTTATGATGGATGTTGGAGAAGGTGTGCCCCCGCAGCTGCTCGAAAATACGAGAAGTTCCATCAAGCAGAGTGTAGATCTTCTGGAACGGTGGCACGGCTACGACAACGGCAGAATCCAGTATGCCTTCAGTCCGCGCTTTGTTGTATCCTGCACAGAAGAACTGCTGACGGAAGTCCGTGATTTATCTGCTTATTATAATGTATATGTTCACACCCATGCTTCGGAAAATAAAGGCGAAATTGAGCTGGTTGAATCGCAGCGCGGCATGCCGAATGTAGAATACCTTGACCACATTGGGCTTGCGAACGAACGCCTTATTCTGGCGCACTGTGTCTGGCTCAATGAAAAAGAAAAACAGATTATTAAAGAAAAGCAGGTAAAAATGGTGCACTGTCCAGGCTCTAACTTAAAGCTTGCCTCCGGTATAGCCGATACGTACAGCCTCGATGCCGACGGCTGTGATATCAGCATTGGAGCAGACGGGGCAGCGTGTAACAATAATTTGAATATGTTTCACGAAATGAAACTGGCTGCGCTGCTGCCAAAGCCGACTCACGGTCCGACTGCCATGCCTGCGGCAAAGGTACTCCGCATGGCTACCCGCGGCGGGGCGAAAGCGATAGGAATGGATCATGAACTGGGAAGTATTGAAATCGGCAAAAAAGCAGACTTATTTTTAATGGATCTGCGTGATTTTCACAGCTATCCATCTGAAACGGTCGATCCTTATTCCCGCGTTGTTTACTCCGCCCAGGCACAGGACGTGGAAACCACAATTATTGATGGAAAGATTGTTATGGAAAACAAAAAGCATCTAACCGTAAACAAATCAGCAGTGCTTACCCAATCAAATATCTCCATTAAGCGCATGCTCGACTCCATCCAGAAAACAGTAAAGTAGAAAGGAGATCCCGTATGGAAAACCTGCACAACATTATTCAGGCCCTGCGCCGTATGAACCGCAGCGAACCAGCTATGCTGGCTACTATTATTCACGTGGAAGGCTCTGCCTATAGAAAAGAAGGCACTACCATGCTTGTTGATAAAAATGGCAGTATGACTGGAGTATTGAGCGGCGGGTGTCTGGAGCAGGATGTTGCCGCGAGAACGGAGGAGGTCTGGAAATACGGAGCCCGGACGGTGGAGTATGATATGCGCGGATACGATCCGCTTTCCTGGGGACAAGGGTCCGGCTGTAATGGAAGTGTACTTGTTCACATGGAGCCGCTGAGAACTGAAGAGGTCGACCGGCTGTTTACGATTGAAGCTCTTCTGCAGGAAGGAAAAGAAGCGGCTGTACTTCGCGTGGAGAAGGGGACACAGCTGGAAACGTTTCTGGTGCCGGCAGGAGAAATTCCCGTCGGGCAGAAAATGGGCCGATTTATTGCTCCTTCCGGAGAAGTAATGTATGCGCAGCTAATCAAACCGAAACGGCGGCTCGTTATATTCGGAGCCGGAACAGACGTAGAACCGCTTGTGCATATGGCGTCAATGAGCGGTTTTTCCGTAACTCTTGCAGACTGGCGGGAAGAAAGGTGCCAAACGCATATTTATCCATCAGCAGATGCCGTCCACTGTGGATTTCCTGAAAAACTGGCTGAACAGGTGCCTGTTTCTGCTTCCGATTTTGTACTGTTAATGACCCATCATTTTCAGTACGACAAAGAACTGCTGGAGAGCCTGATTCCCAGGCGTCCGGCATATCTTGGTATCCTTGGCTCCAAGGCAAGGGCGGAAAAGCTGCTTGAGGGACAGGAACTTCCGGAATGGGTGACGTCTCCCATCGGCCTTTCTATCAAAGCCGAAGGGCCTGAGGAAATTGCCGTTAGTATTTTAGCAGAAATCATTCATTTGTCGAAACACGTTGCCATCAAAGAGGCGGCAGGATGAAAAAAATAGTCGGCATTTACCTGGCGGCGGGACAGAGCACACGCATGCAGGAAAGTAAGCTTCATCTGCCGGCAGGCGATTTTACGCTTGGGAGTACTGCCTTAAAGCAGGCACTTATATCCAGACTGGATGCCACGTTTATTATTACCCGTCCCGGCGCAGATACCGAATGGATCGATTCCGGATTTTATCACAGCGGTTTGAGAAACAAATGGAAAACGGTGGAGGCGGAGCGGGCTTTGGAAGGACAGGCTTATTCCCTGCGGCGCGGTATAGAGGAAGCAGAAGCTGTCGGGGCGGAAGCAGTCATCGTTATGCTGGCCGACCAGCCATTGATTACTGCAGACATCATCAATCAATTAATTAGTACGTGTGAAGAAGCGTCACATGACTATGCAGCAGTAAAAGGAGAAGGTTTCCTGCAGCCGCCGCTTCTGCTGCAAAAGCAGCTATTTCCCCGTTTGAAACAGCTTAAAGGAGACAAAGGCGCGCGCTCCCTTCTCCGCGGTGATGATTCTCTTCAGGAAGCTTTATTTCCTGGTGGAGTGATGAGTTTTCTATGACATAGACACAAAGGAAGATTACCAATGGCTGCTGCAAACAGTGTCATTTTAATACCTAATACAATAGAAGAAGCCTGGCAGATGAAGAAAAAATACGGCAAGAGATCCGCTTTATGATGGGAGGCACCACTTTTCAGCTCCAGCGGGAAAAAGGTG
Organism: Sinobaca sp. H24; assembly: GCF_023845525.1. Classification (NCBI taxonomy): domain Bacteria; kingdom Bacillati; phylum Bacillota; class Bacilli; order Caryophanales; family Sporolactobacillaceae; genus Sinobaca; species Sinobaca sp. H24. Next base: position 5,590 of record NZ_JALBWT010000048.1, on the reverse strand, counting down.
TGCCGCTGCCGCCCTACATGATTATGCTTAAGGCTCTGGATCTGAAAACACTGCAAAGACAAGTGCTCGATGGAAAAGATGTTCTCTCCATTGGAGCGGATGTGCCTCTTCGTTATTGCATGAATCATCCTATTCTAAAGGCATACGCTTCCATGTTATGCAGAGCAGCCGGAGCTGTCGGCTCGCCTGCTGTCAGAAATCAGGGAACGATTGGAGGAAACATCGGCTATCGCAAAGGCGATGCGGCGGCGTCCCTGCTTGCATTAAATGCCGAAGTCCATTTCATAGATGAAAAAGGAGAGCAGGTGGCCCCCTGGACCAATATTTAAGCCTGATGCAGGAAAAAGCCACACTGCTTCTGGCTGTGAAGATTCCCCTGCCGGCACCGGCGCTTGATTTTTTGAAAGGTAGGCAGCCGGGAAACTTTCAGTCCTTCCATTTTAACGGTAGCCGCATCTGCAGACTGGACCCCTGCAGGACGGCTCAAGCATGTACGAATCGCTGTAGGCGGAGGAGATCAGGCGCCGCAGCGGATGCATGCAGAGAATCCTGTCTGGAAATCAGGCACTGACAAATGCCGCTGTCACGACAGCCTGCGACACTATTTTGGAGGATTATGCCCCGGAATCTGATGTATTTGCAGGCGCAGAGTATCGAAAAATGGCGGCCGGCATGATTTTGGAATCGGCGCTGGAGACATGGAAAAAGGAGGAGGTAAGCAATGCCCCTGAAAAATGATGGGAAAATCCGCCCGGATGGAATAGAGAAAGTAACGGGATCGCTTAAATATTTAACAGACCGTCGTATGGAAGGAATGCTTTATGGAAGGGTTCTGCGGAGCCATTATCCCCATGCTTTGATCAAAAGCATTCACACAAAAGATGCTGAAGAACTTCCCGGCGTAAAGGCGGTCATTACAGCGGCAGATGTTCCCGGTTTAAACGGGTTCGGCATTGTAACGCCGAATCAGCCCGTCTTCTGCGAAGAGAAAGTACGATACATGGGAGATGCCGTTGCAGCAGTCGCAGCTGTTTCCAAAGAAGCTGCAGAAGAAGCTTTGGATAAAATTATTGTAGAGTATGAAGAGCTTCCGATTCTGGATACGATGGAAAAAAGCCTGGCGAAAGAAGCAGCGGAGCTTCATAAAGGGGAAATATTCTTCATCAGGCTGAGCAGAAACGCGGCAGTGCAGAAGAAGCTTTTGCGTCCTGCGATGTGGTGGTGGAGGAAACCTATGAAACGCCCCGGCAGATGCACACTTATATGGAAACAGAAGGCGGGGTGGTGGTGCCGGAAAAAAACGGAGGCATTACCGTCTACATGGGCACTCAGCACGGCCTGAAAGACCGGTTTCAGCTCTCCAGAATTCTACAGTTGGAAGAAGAGAATATCCGTGTAGTATCAAGTCCAATGGGAGGCTCGTTCGGTGGAAAAGATGAGCTTAACGTTCAGCCTTATGCAGCGCTGCTTGCGTTAAAAACAGGAAAACCGGTTCATATTCATAACAGCCGTAAAGAATCCGTTCGTGCCGGTATTAAACGCCATGCAATGAAAATTAAAATGAAAACCGGGGCGGACAAAGAAGGAAAGCTGCTCGCCCACCAGACCTATATTGAAGCTGATACGGGAGCCTATGCCACGCTGGGACCGGCTATTCTGGAGTTTGCCGTAGAGCATGCCTCCGGTCCTTATGACATTGAAAATGTGCATACAAAAGGCTTATCCATTTACACAAATAACGGTGTAGCCGGCGAATTCCGCGGCTTTGGCGGCAACCAGATCACATTTGCACTCGAAGGCCAGATCAGCCGGCTTGCTGCAGCTTTAAATATGGATCTGCATGATTTCAGGCAGCCAATATGAGAAAAAATGAGTCACCGGGGCCGCTCGGGCACCGTATTGCGCCGACTAATGGCGGACTGCTTGTCCTGGAAGCAGCTGAACGGATAAGAAAAGAAAAGGAAGCAGAGCTGAAAGAAAAGCAGCCCCCCGGCAAATATATTAAGCGCGGGATCGGTACGGCTGTAACAATGCACGGCGGCGGGCTTGGATACGGAAGGCTGGATCCTTCCGGAGGCATGATCCGCCTGAACCAGGAAGGGAAAATAGAAGGCGTATTTGGATTTGAGGAGTGCGGGCAGGGTATCGTAGCAGTTATTGAAAATACTCTCGTTCAGGCTTTCGAATGCCGGAGGGAAGATGTTTGTTTTCTTATTGGAGATACCGAAAAAGTCCCGGTATCAGGGTCAACTACAGCCTCGCGCGGAACCAGCATGGTCTATCATGCCGTCCAGCGCCTGAAGCCATTATTTCAACAGCAGCTGTTTGAACGGGCTGCCGCACTTCTGGACAAAAGTCCGGCGGATTTTTATACAGGAAAAGGCGGTCTTTATAAGTTTGAAACGAGGGAACAGGCCATAACCTACCGCGAGCTCGCTGAAGCATTTCCGGAGAAAACGCTGGAAGTCCAGACTACCTTTGATTTTCCGGTTACACCTGATGAAATTGATTCCGGTCATTTCTTATATACATTTGGATCCGTTGTGGTGGAAATAGAAATTGACATGCGTCTTGGCGTCGTCAAAGTGATAGACCTGCAGCATGCTGTAGCGGCAGGGCCCGTAGTAAATCCTAAAGGATACAGAGGCCAGGTGGAAGGCGGCGGCGTGATGTCGATCGGCTACAGCTTAATGGAAAATGCCGCGATGACGAATGGGCAGTATGATACAGATAACCTGGATACGTATATGATTCCAAGTATTCAGGATGCTCCGGCCGAAATGAAAGTGGAAGCAATTGAAGACTTGTATGAAAATGACCAGTACGGACCGCGGGGAGTAGGTGAAATCGGAACGGTGGCTGTGGCTCCTGCGATTGCTGAAGCTGTTTTTCAGGCCCTCGGTACACATATTACGAGCATTCCGGTTTCCAAGGAAAAGCTGATGAAGCTCGGCCGAAAGGAGAATAAATATGAAGCCAGGGTATAACAGCACGGTGAAACAGGACGTTCACTTTCAGGTGAATAACCAACAGGTGAGCTACAGTGGGAATCCGTCAGCAAGAATGGCGGACGTGCTTAGAGAGGATCTGCAGCAGACGGGGACCAAGATTTCCTGCGGGGTGGGACGCTGCGGAGCCTGTTCAATTCTGGTAGACGGTGAGCTGATGAATGCCTGTCTGCTGATGCCCTGCCAGGTAGAAGGAAGCAGTATAACGACCATTGAAGGAATCGGATCAAAAGAAGCGATGGATCCCATTCAGGAAGCGTTTTTGACAGAGGGCGGATTTCAGTGCGGATACTGTACGCCCGGCATGATTGTAGCGGCTAAAGCTCTTTTAGATCAAAACAGTGATCCGTCTGTTACAGACATTCAGGAAGCTCTGGCGGGGAACCTCTGCCGCTGTACAGGGTATGCCAGTATTATCAGGACGGTTCAAAAGGCTGCCGAAGTCCTGAATGTTCAAGCAGCGAATGAAAAGTCCTGAACAGGGCTTTTTTTATTTGGGGCAGATAATTGACGAAAAATAAAAAATAGTCTATTCTTTCCTTAAGGAAACATTTTAGACTTTAGCTAAATTATATTTTTTTACTATAAGATTTGCCTATAGGCAAAACATAGGAGGAAGCAAGTTGAAAAAAGCCGGAATCGGAATTTGTATTGCTGCTTTGACGGGGATATTGACGGCCTGTGGCACGGAAGAGAATACTTCTGTAAGCGAAGAGGAACCACTGCGGATTCTTGCAACTACCTCTCAGGTCGGGGACATGGTTAACGACATCGGCGGCGAATATGTAGAAGTGGAAACATTAATGGGACCGGGAGTGGATCCCCACCTGTATCAACCGACCCAGGAAGACATAGGCAAACTGGCGAATGCCGATATTATTTTTTACAATGGATTGAATCTGGAAGGGAACATGCAGGAAGTGTTTGATAATGTAGGAAGTGAAACAACCGCTGTGCCCGTAGCGGAGAATATTCCAGAAGATATGCTCCAGACCGAAGCGGACAGCGATTCAACGGATCCGCACGTCTGGTTTGATCCGGACATGTGGAGCTACACGGCGGACGCTGTAACAGAAGAACTGTCTTCGCTGAATGCAGAGAACAGTGAATATTATGAGCAGCAGGGAGAGGCATATAAGAGCATGCTGACAGAGCTTGATACTTATGCGGAAGAAGAGCTGGGCAGGATCCCGGACGAAAGCAGGGTTCTCGTTACAGCTCATGACGCCTTCGGATATTTCGGCGGCGCCTATGATTTGGAAGTAGAAGGACTGCAGGGGCTGAGTACGGATTCCGAGTACAGCGTGCGGGATGTAGATAACATTGTGAATCTGCTTGTAGAGCGGGAGATAGGTGCTGTATTTGTAGAATCCAGCGTATCCGGACGCTCTATTAATGCCATTATAGAAGGAGCCGCCCGGCAGGATCATGAAGTGGAGGTCGGAGGCGAATTGTATTCGGATGCGATGGGAGACGCAGGAACAGAAGAAGGAACCTACGAAGGAATGTTCCGTCATAATATAGATACGATCGCTGGTTCGCTTCAGTAGAAGGATTCTTTTTGGCTCCTGTAAAGAACTTGTGCACATACATTTTAACAGCAGGCCATCGATATCAATTGACAGAAAAATTCATAAAAGATAAAATAAGTCTATGATATCTTTATTATTAAAAGTAGGTGAAGTAGTTGAAGTTTTCTAAAGGAACCAATTATGCACTGCACACTATGCTCCATCTGGCTGTGACTTCTGAAGTGGACAAGCCTGTAGGAGTCCAGCAGCTGGCGGAACAACAATCGGTATCTCCAACGTATTTATCGAAAATATTGACGAAGTTAGTAAAAGAAAGGCTCGTGGTTTCTGCATCGGGCGCTCATGGCGGTTACTCGTTACCGCGTGAATGGGAATCTATTTCTTTTCTCGATATCATTCATGCAATTGAAGGAAAATCTTCGCTGTTTGACTGCCACTTCAATCACGGAGAAGGATGTGCCATTGAACAGGTAATGTCCACAGCAGAATTGAAAATGGAAGATGAACTAAGACAGACAACAATAGCAGATTTAATAAAGAATAAAGAGGCTGTTCCTAAATAATACAGTCTTTATTTTTTAGGTTCATCATATATATAAGACGTATATCTGGAGGTGAATTCGGCAAAGTGCTGATTCATCTCTAGTGTATACAATGACAGAAGGAAACAAACAGGCTGCTGAGAAGGAACATTCTCAACAGCCTGTTTGTTTACATATATTATTCGCTTAAAAAGAAAAAGTAGGCGAGGAAAACGAAAAGCAGCACATACATTACTGGATGTATTTCTTTGCGGCGGCCGCTTAAAAGCATGGTAATGGGATAAAAGATAAAGCCAAATGCAATACCGGTAGCGATGCTGTATGTCAGGGGCATCGCAACAATAGTCAGAAAAGCCGGAACGGCAATTTCGAGCTTGTCCCATTCAATAAAGCGGAGGGAGGAAGCCATAAGCACTCCTACCATAATTAATGCCGCAGCTGTTACCTCTTCTGTTACGACTGCGAGAAGGGGGGAGAAAAACAGGGCTGCTAAAAAGCATCCCGCCGT
>NZ_JALBWT010000047.1:0-31112 GCF_023845525.1 Sinobaca sp. H24 | reverse complement strand
CAATGACAAACGCAACTGGCCGCCGGAGGTGCGGCAGTATCAGTTGGAGCAACGACAGAAGCGACAGGGTTTAAAGATAGGAAAACTAGAGAAGTTGCTGGAGGATCCGGAAATCGGTCTGATGATCCGGCTCAAAGCAATCGAAACCGAAGTAGCCCGCTGGATAGACCGGGAGAACTGGTGGAAAGGGATCTTAAATAAGATCATTGTAGCCGTAGTCGTAGCAGCTGCACTGGCTGTATTCGGTCGCATTGGTACCTGGGCGCTGGGTATCTTTTAGAAAGGAGGAAGCTGCATGTGAGAAATATTCCATTATTTGAAACGTTCATACTGCTAGTGGTTGGATTAGAAGCGATTGTTCTGGTATCCTTCGATATCTTCACACCGCGATCCGACTTTTATCAATTAATGAACGGTATCATGCCACAAGGAGGCTGGGGGCTATTATGCTTCTTGGCGCTCTTTTGCCAGGCCATAGGCTTACTGGGTAACATTCCGATATTCCGCTATGTAGGATTAGGCATAAGCGGCGTGTTCTTTGCTTGTTTATTCTTTATCAACACATTCGAGTTTCCCAATCTAATGTCAGGAATCACGTTAAGCATTGCGATCTTTTGTTTTATCTCATGGTCCTTTGTCAGGGATACGGACTTAGTGCGCTGGGATAAAAAGCATGTGTTAGGCACCGATGAAGACGAATCTTAATTATATAGAAGAAACACAGCTGAAGCCTCTCCATCGGAAGGCTTTTTATTATGAAAAAAGGAGTGAAAGGTAATGGCGAAAACAGAATGTGCAATTTGTTGTAAAGAGATCGAGGTAGACATGGATAATATCTGTAATGGTGCCGGTGTAGGTGAGCCTACCTGCCAAGGTGCAGATAATTGCGGTGATCCGGAAGCGTATAAAGACCATATGGATATGATAGAAGCAAGCGAAAAAGAAATAGAAGAAGATCAAGCTGCAGAGACAGAAGAGGGGGAAGAATAATGACAAAGCTACTATTAGATGCGGGGCACGGCGGACATGATCCAGGTGCAACAGGTCACGGCTACCGAGAGAAGGATTTTGTGCTGCAGATTTGCCGGCGCATTAAACAAATCTTTGATACAGAATACAACGGAATTACAGTAAGACTAACTCGCAGTGATGACCGTTTCATTTCGTTAGGAGAACGTTCCAGAATAGCGCGTTCCTGGGGAGCAGATGTATTTATCTCTGTACACATGAATGCATTCAATGGCCGTACTGGTGGAATAGAAACATTCAAGCACCGTAGTTCAAGCGCTTCTCGTTCGCTTCAACAGAACCTGCAGAGCCATATGCTGCAGGAACTACGTAAGCTGGGTAATACGCCGAACCGCGGGAATAAAGACGCTGGCTTTGCTGTATTGTCGGGCACCTACAAGCATATGCTTTCCTGTCTTACAGAGGTATTGTTCATCGACTCTCCTGGAGATTCAAAGATATTCAAACAGAATACATTTGTCGAAAGAGCAGCACGGGCTCATGTATTAGGTGTTATAGCAACTCGCAGTGGCATCACTCGTAAGCCAAATGCTTCTGCTAGCAAACCAGCACCTTCAACTTCTAGTAATTCATGGATGGATCATACCGGTCAGGCTGTGACTGATCTTCAAAACAAGCTATTGCAAGCTGGAGAGAAGTTACCACGTTTCGGAGTAGACGGCCACTTCGGTTCTGAGACACTTCAAGCAGTTCAGTCTTTCCAGAGCAAGAACGGTATTTCTAATCCGAACGGTAATCATTATGGAGTGCCAGGGCCACAAACAATGAGAGCACTGGATCAAGCAGCTACTAAACCTTCATACGTTGGAAAAGGTGTACGGTCAACCTACGATGGAAGACTTAACTTTTACCGCTCAAAAACATGGAGTAACCCAGCCGGAAGCGTAACAAAAGGATATGGCTTCCCTACAATTGTAGCCAAGCATAAAGTAGGTAAGGGTGAGCAGTATGAGGTAAAGAATAGCAACGGGCAAACCTTTTATATTACGGCTTCCTCTAAATATGTAAGGGTGGTGGGTTAATATGAAGGATATGGATACAGCATCGATCATCCGGTTTACAGCGGCCTTACTAGGTATGCTGCAATTAGTGAGCAGCCAGCTATTAGGCTTTGAGATCGGACAGGAAACCGTAGATGCAACAGTGGATCTTGTTTCTGCAGCGGTTGTCACGTATGCGATGTGGAAGAACAACTATCTGGGTAGTAAAGGAAAGAAGCAGGAGCAGGCACTTAAAGCAAATCATTTGAAATAAAAAAGAGGGCATAGCGCCCTCCATACATAGAAATTAAATTCACATAGGCTTTTTTAAATTAGTGTTAATTTCCATTAAATTATTAAAAAGAGACTGACTGGATTTTATTTCTTTATTATAGTTATTAATCATAAAATCATTAATAGTAGTGAAGTCTTTATTTTCTTCAGATAGTGAATTTACAAGATAAGCTATAGTGGTTAGAAAATCGTTTATTACCTCATTAGTATCTATGAGTAGATCGAATATATCTCTGTCAACATGAGAAGCTTCATTGCTAAAATAAAGCTTTCACTTCCAAATCATGTTCTTTTAATTTCTCCTCTTGTCTTTTTAATTGATCTATCATTATAGAGAAATTATAACTAACATCCGTTCCTTCTTTAAATTCTTTCTTCGAAGTAAAACTCCTCATATGATCTACATAATAAAGTAGTTTTCTAAGCATTAATGAATTTGCTTCGTATTCTTTTAATTCAATTCTTTTCTTATAATCAGCCCTACTTACTCTTAAAGTAGCATATCCGGCCAATCCGGCACCGGCCAGCGCTCCAAGAAATGTTGAAATAGAAGTAATTGCTAAGGCTGTGTTACTACCTGCTGGAACGGTGGTAAATATAAGCGCTACGATTCCTAGACTAATAATTGATGTAATGATTATTTTGTTGATAAGACATCCTCCTAAATAGCTTTGATGTCTTTAAGTGTATCAAACTTAATATAACAAATATCCTCTTCATTCTTCACATGAAACTGCTTATCCATCATATTGATGTACACACATTCCCCAGTGAACTTAATAAAGCGACCTTCCTCCCAATAAGTAAACTCTAAAAAGATTCTATGCTCGAGCGCTTCATGCAGCAACAACTCTAACTCATCCCATTTGTGTTCATCCAATATTGGCTTTGGCTCATGTACAAAAGTGGCTCTCCGTTTCTCCCAGGCATCCTTATGTTCAGGTAATATCATCCGCATGGATTCCCAGCGCATATTGGATCCGGGAGTTAACTTATTTTCTGCCATGCGACCACCTCCTTTTAAGAGGTATTATACACGAACAAGTGTTCTTTTAAACATAACTATAGTAATAAGAGTCAAAATAAAAAACAGAGTGGAAATATTCATGTTTGCAAAATGTTTGCAAATGATCTCCACCCTGCATTTTATCTATTTATGGATTAAATGAATACATAAGAAAAAGCCCTCTATACGAAGGCTTGTAGCGTTTGTGTTATGGTGCCCCGTACTGGGCTCGAACCAGTGACCTCCACCCTGTCAAGGTGGCGCTCTCCCAGCTGAGCTAACGGAGCAGCTGGATAGATGAACCTTTATTAATTTACCTTGTACTGGGAGGGTTTGTCAATACAAAAGACAAATATGCTATAATATTTAGCAAAGCGAAATACTTAGGAGGCTTATTTTTTATGAAAAAAGCATACATAGGGGCCGGGATTATGAATCAAAACGGCATTTTTCAGGACAATGCCGTACTTCTTATTAAAGATGCCCACATTGAAGCAGTAACAGATGGAGGTCATATACCAGAGGGCTATGAACAGGTGAACGTGAAAGGGAAATACATAACGCCGGGTTTGATTGATGTCCATACACATCTTGGGGTTCATGAGGAAGGTATCGGGCCGCAGGGTGCGGACTTTAATGAGACAAGTCAGGCCGTTACACCAGCTGTCCGTGCTCTTGATGGTATTCATCCATTGGAAGAAGGGTTTGAGCTGGCGCGGCGGTCGGGAGTAACCACTGTGCAGATTCTCCCCGGCAGCGCTAACGTCATCGGAGGAGAAATGGTCATTGTGAAAACAAGCGGCAGCGTCGTGGATGAAATGGTGCTGCAGTCTCCCTCGGGAATGAAAGCAGCGTTTGGGGAAAATCCTAAGCGAATTCATTCCAATAAGTCTTCCGGTCCGGTAACGCGTATGGGAAATGCAGCTCTATTCAGGGAAGCTATGATAAAAGCACAGAATTACAGGGATAAATGCAAAAAAGATCCGAAAGCACCAAGAGACCTGGGCATGGAACAGCTCGTTTCCCTGCTGGAAAATCGTATTCCGCTCCGCGCCCATGCGCACCGGGCTGATGATATTGCTACGGTCGTCAGGCTGGCTGAAGAATTTGATCTGCGCTACACGATTGAACACTGTACAGAAGGCCATTTGATTGCTGATTTTCTTGCCCGCCATCAGGTTACTGCCTCGGTTGGCCCTACGATGTCTACAAAATCCAAAGCGGAGTTATCAAACAAAAGCTGGAAGACGCTCTCCGCTCTGGATGAACATGGGGTCGATTACTGTATTACAACGGACCATCCGGTAGTCGGTATTGACCATCTGCTTACCTCGGCTATGATGGCGCACAAAGAAGGACTCAGTGAGGCGAAAGCTTTATCTTCGATTACGGCCTTTGCTGCACGGCACCTGGGAATGGAAGAAACAAAAGGATCCCTTGAAAAAACGAAAGATGCAGATTTTGTCATTTGGAGCCATCACCCATTTGATGTAAAAAGTCTGGTGGAACAGACTTTCATAGAGGGAAGGCAGGTATATTCAAGAGACGTATAAGCTCTTCAGATCGTTCATAGGAATACTAGAGAAACATCGACGGATGTGATAAGATGTGATTTGTTCAACAGTAAAAAACATCCGGAGGGAACCTATGATAGATTTTTGGATGAGAACGCAGGAGTTTTTCATAAACCTGCCCTGGATTGATATAGGATTCGCTATATTAATATTTTTTCTCATATTCTTTTTAAGACGATATTTAACGACCTACATTTTCAGGCTCCTGATTCGTGTAGCTAAAAAAACGCCAACCGATGTGTTTACCAATGTCATCATTGCATTTGAAAAGCCGCTCCGGTTTTTCTTTGTCATACTCGGTTTATATTTAGCGCTGCTCTCCCTGCCGATACAAGGCGAATATATGGGAATCGTTAACCGATTTTACCGCACAGCTATTATTATAGTGGTGGGCTGGGGGCTTTTTAATTTCACGGCAGCCTCTTCTTCGATGTTCTATAAGCTATCCAGTAAAATGGACGATGGGGAAGACAGTATGCTTCTGCCATTTCTCTCCCGCATTGTACGTTTTGTCATATTGGCTCTTACGCTTACTATTATCGCTCACGAATGGAACTATGATATCAATGGACTTATCGCTGGTCTTGGTCTGGGCGGCCTGGCATTTGCTCTAGCAGCCCAGGAAACGCTCAGTAATTTTCTTGGCGGTATCATTATCGTAACCGAGCGCCCATTTAAAAAAGGGGACTGGATTGCTTCTGCTACGGTGGAAGGATTTGTAGAAGATATTAATTTCCGCAGCACGAAAATCCGCACCTTTGAAGACTCTCTCGTCATTGTTCCGAACAAAACACTTGCCCATGAAGCTATTACTAACTGGTCGGAGATGGGCAAACGCCAGATCACGTTTAATGTAGGCGTGAAATATGGAACTCCGAGAGAAGATGTTCAGCGGGTGGTAGCACGTATTGAAGAAACGCTTCAGGAAAATGACAAGATTGATAACGAACTTATCATTGTCCGCTTCAGTGAATTTAACTCTTTTTCCCTTGATATTTTTGTGTACTTCTTTACAAAAGCAACAGGCTGGGTCGATTGGTTTGAAGCAAAAGAAGACATTAATTTTGAAGTAATGCAGATTCTCGAAGAAGAAGGAGTGGAAATCGCCTTTCCTTCTGAATCCGTTTATATTGAGAATGCTTCTGCAGAAGCATGGCCTGACTCTATCAAGCAGGAAATTGCAGAAAAAACAAAGCGCGCAGAACAGCATTCTAATAGGTAATAGTATCCCCCGGTTGTCTAAAGCCGGGGGATTTTTATATGTGGTTCAGCCAAGCAGAAACTGTAGAAAAGCTTTGTTGGCGGCAGACAATGATTCTTTCGACGGTGGGCCAGAGCAAGCGTCAGGGATATAGGCGGATCGAGAGGAATGCCGGCTAATTTTTCATCATCCTGTATAACCATTTCCAAAAAAATAGTAATACCAAGACCCCGCTGCGTCAGCGATTTGGCCATAGAAATCTGATTGGTCTCAAAAGCAAGATGAACGGGGCTGCCTGCTTTTTCACTTATTTGATCGACTACTTTCCGTTGATAATATCCTTCTTTAAATAAAATGAGCGGCTCTTCTGCCAACTCTTCATGAGATACGGAAGTTCTGGAAGCAAAGGGATGGTCAAGTGGAACCACAGCTACCATCTGTACTGTAAGAAAAGGATGGATGCTTAAAAGGCTCGAAGATTTACGGCCTTCTTCTGTTACGATCGTACCGAGTTCAATTTCTCCACTGATCACGGCTTCTTCTATAACAGAAGTGCCAGCTTCATAGATCGAGACGGTCAATCCTGGGTAAGCTTCTAAAAAACGCATAATCTGATCAGGGAAATAATAAGAACCAGCCATGGATGGCAGGCCGATCTCTACTTCACCCTGAGTAAGATCCTGCATATTAACCACATCGTTTTTTGCTTTTACGAGCAGGCGGTGCATTTCAACAGCATGTTCATATAACTTTTCTCCGGCTTTCGTCAGTCGGATCTGCCGTTTATCGCGGATAAGAAGGGTAACGCCAAGCTCTTCTTCAAGCTGACGGACTGCACGACTGACAGCGGGCTGGGCAATACGAAGTGCGGCAGCGGCCTTTGTAAAGCTGCCTCTGGAGGCTACTTCCCGAAAGTATTCTAATGCTCTGCTTTCCATGACACTCTCCTTCCATAACAAAAAAGCATAATTATTATATTTATTATATATTTTATTTATTGATAAGCACATGATAGCATACAATCAGAAGACGAATTGTCCAGGAAAGAAGGATATATACCATGATTGAAGCAAAAACAGCATCATTCTGGAAAGCCACGATGGCACTTGGAGCCGCCTCATTTTTAATATTTGCCAACCTCTATTATCCTCAGCCGCTTCTACCTATGCTGAGTGAAGAATTTCAAGTTTCAGAAGTTGCTTCCAGCTTGATTATTTCCATTCCGCTTATTGTGCTTGGGATTACTTTCTTTGTATATAGTGCTTTATCTGATGCATTCGGAAGACGGAATATCTTATTTATTTCCATGGTGCTTGGCATTGCCGGAACGATTCTTATCAGCCTTGCGCCGAGTTTTGGCTGGCTGATGGCTGCACGGGTATTTCAGGCAGCGGCTTTAGCCGGAGTTCCGGTAGCGGCTATGGCATACCTTAGTGAAGAGTACTCCAAACAAGCAATGACAGTAGCGGTGGGAATATATATTAGTGCGAACAGTCTCGGGGGAATGAGCGGGCGTGTAGCGAGCGGCATCATTGCAGATGCCGCGGACTGGCATGTGGCCTTTATGGCAATGGCAGGGATTAGCGTTGCTATTTTTCTTTTTGTCTGGTTTATGCTTCCCGACTCCACGCAGTTTAGAGCCAAACCATTTCATCTAAAAGAAACGCTGCAGAACAACTGGATGCACTTAAAAGATAAAAAGATGGCACTGGCCTACGTGATCGGCGGTCTGCATTTTTTTGTATTTATAGGGGTATTTAACTTTATTACGTATCTATTAAATGGCGAACCGTTCTTTGTTTCTGCTACGGTGCTTGGTCTTCTGTTTCTAACCTATGGAGCGGGGACCTTCAGCTCGACGCTCGCAGGGAAAATGGCGCAGGTGTGGAACCAGACAAGCTGTATGTTGATTGGAATAGTCTTGATGGCAGCAGGTATTGCATTAACAATTATACCGTCTTTTCCTGTCATACTATTAGCACTGCTGACGTTAAGCTTCGGCTTTTTCTTCGTACACTCCAGTTCCAGTTCATGGGTTACGAGGCACGCGTCCGAAGCGAAGGCAAGCGCCTCCGGATTGTATTTAACGAGTTATTATTTAGGAGGCGGGCTGAGCAGCGTATATTTTGGCTGGCTGTGGCCTGCCTTTGGCTGGACGGGCGTTGTTACAGGTGCAGCTGCCGTGCTCGTTGTTACGCTCAGCTGTACGCTCTCCCTTCGAAAAATTGATAAAGCAGAGCAGGAGAAAACAGTCCCTGCCTATGCAGCAAATTCATAAAATAAAGCCGGATCCACTATGGGTCCGGCTTTTGTTATGTAACAGATGTTAATAAATGAAACTGTATTGATATTTTTTAAGGAAAATCAATGAAAGGGGTTGCAAAAAAGAATTTACTGTTATAATATAAAGTCATATTAAATTAACTGTTATAAAACAGAAACATGAGGGAGAGATAATAATGGGATCTATTCAGGAAGATGCAAAGAAGCTTGAACAGCAGTGGAAAGAAGACAGCAGGTGGGAAGGGATTGAAAGACCTTACAGTGCAGAAGATGTAATCAAATTAAGAGGATCTATTGAAATCGAGCACACATTAGCCAAACGCGGGTCCGAAAAGCTGTGGAAGCTGCTGCACGAGGAACCGTATGTAAACTCTTTAGGAGCGTTAACGGGAAATCAGGCTGTACAACAGGTAAAAGCAGGTTTGAAGGCAATTTATTTAAGCGGCTGGCAGGTAGCAGCGGATGCCAACCTGGCCGGGCAGATGTATCCAGACCAGAGCCTGTATCCGGCTAACAGCGTTCCGAGCGTTGTACAGCGTATTAATCAGGCTTTGCAGCGTGCCGATCAGATTCAGCATATGGAACAAGAAGGAGATACAGATTTCTTTGCTCCAATTGTAGCCGACGCTGAAGCAGGATTTGGCGGACAGCTTAACGTGTTCGAATTGATGAAAAGTATGATTGAATCCGGTGCGTCCGGCGTTCACTTTGAAGACCAGCTGGCATCTGAAAAGAAATGCGGACACTTGGGTGGAAAAGTACTGCTGCCAACACAGAATGCTGTACGAAACCTAATATCTGCACGCCTTGCAGCAGATGTAAGCGGTACAAAAACGATCATCCTGGCCAGAACAGATGCGGATGCAGCCGATCTTATTACAAGCGATATCGATCCGTATGATCAGGAGTTTATTACAGGAGAACGCACGGCTGAAGGGTTCTACCGTACAAAACCAGGGATTGATCAGGCGATTGCAAGAGGTCTGGCTTATGCACCATTTGCTGATTTAATCTGGTGCGAAACATCCAAGCCGAATCTGGAAGAAGCTCAGAAATTTGCGGATGCTATTCATGAAAAGTTCCCGGCAAGATGCTTGCGTACAACTGCTCGCCTTCATTTAACTGGAAGGCTAACCTGGATGAGGAGACGATTGAAACGTTTCAGCAGGAAATTGCGAAAATGGGATACAAGTTCCAATTTGTTACGCTTGCCGGTTTCCATGCATTGAACCACAGCATGTTTGAATTGGCTAAAGGCTATAAAACACGTGGAATGGGAGCCTATTCCGAACTGCAGCAGGCAGAGTTTGCCAGTGAAGCTAAAGGATACACAGCGACGCGGCATCAGCGTGAAGTGGGTACCGGCTACTTTGATGAAGTAGCGCAGGTTATCACTGGTGGAACGTCTTCCACAACGGCTCTTAAAGGCTCAACGGAAACAGCACAGTTCCAGAAAACAAAGTCGTGATGCTCCAATGAAAAAGCCGGCCTCCTACTATAGGAAGCCGGCTTTTCATGTGCCGTTTTTAAATATCCAGTTCATGCGCGGATAAAAGAATCCCGTCGTTATCAGCATAGACCCATTGGCCGGGCTGCCAGGTAACAGAGGCAAATTCCACCGGGATATTTGCATCCCCTTTTCCATTTTTCACCGATTTTACCGGGTTGGTTCCAATAGCGAAAACTGCGACGTCCATTTGCGCTATTTCATCTGAATCACGGATGCACCCGTGAATAATAACGCCTGCAAGCTTTCGCTCAAAGGCAATTTCTGCTAAATTATCGCCCATCAGCGCACAACGGGAAGATCCGCCGCCGTCTACGACAAGAACAGAGCCTTCAGGAAGTTCCTCAAGTGCTTTTTTTACAAGCACGTTGTCTTCAAATACACGAACCGTGGCCACAGGCCCGGAAAAGTGTGTTTTTTAGTCCATGCAGTTTAAATAATGGATCGGCTACGGTCACAAGCTCTGAATAATCATCACAAATGTCAGCTGTAAATCCCATCTTATCACTTCCTTTTTTAGTCATCTCTGTACAGTATTCGATAATGATCAAAAAAATCCTTTCCATACGCAATGGTTTCCTTCAAAGGCTTGATATGATACTCTATGTAGGAGATTGTTAAGATTCTAAGGAGGATACGTCAATGAAACAAATGAATGCAAACGAAATTATCGCTTTTATTTCCGAAAGTAAAAAATCAACACCGGTGAAAGTCTATTCCAGGGAGACTTGGATTCTATCGGTTTTGGAAACGAAACAAAACGCTTTATCGAAGGGAACACAGGAGTCCTATTCGGAGAGTGGAGCGATATTGAAAAAGGAATTAAAGATAACCAGGATAAAATTACAGATTACGTAGTGGAGAGCGATCGCCGCAATTCCGCTATTCCTCTGTTAGATACAAAAGCAATTGAAGCACGTATTGAGCCGGGCGCGATTATCCGCGATCAGGTAGAAATCGGCAAAGGTGCCGTAATTATGATGGGTGCTTCCATTAATATCGGTTCTGTTGTTGGGGAAGGCACAATGATTGATATGAATGTTGTTATGGGAGGCCGCGCAACGGTAGGTAAGAACTGCCACATCGGTGCAGGCTCTGTACTAGCCGGCGTTATTGAGCCGCCATCCGCCCAGCCTGTTATCGTACAAGACGGCGTTGTTGTCGGCGCTAACTGCGTTATTCTTGAAGGAGTAACGGTAGGAGAAGGTTCTGTAGTAGCTGCAGGAGCCATCGTAACAGAAGATGTTCCCCCAAACACGGTAGTTGCCGGCACACCGGCCCGTGTCATAAAAGAAATTGATGAGAAAACAAAAGGTAAAACCGAAATTAAGCAGGAGCTTCGCCGCTTAAACGACGATAACTAAATAAACATCCATTTCCAGGCCGTCCGGTGAAAAGTGTTTAGCCGGACGGCCTTTTTATATTATAATGAAAAGATCACAGAAGACAGAAAGGATAGAGCACATGAACTGGATGGAACGAGATCAAAAAGCTATCATGTCTACATATCAAAGACTTCCGATAGCGGTGGATAAAGGGGAAGGAAACTATTTATTCGATACGGAAGGTAAAGCCTATTTGGATTTATTTACAGGACTCGCTGTCAATCTGCTCGGACACTCGCATCCGTATCTTTTAAAGAAACTAGCAGAGCAGTCCCAGAAGTTTCTTCATATTTCCAACATATTTTTAAATCAACCGGCAATTGAACTGGCCGAACGAATGCTCGAGCACTCCATTCCCGGTAAAGTCTTCTTTGCGAATTCAGGGGCGGAAGCGACGGAAGCAGCGGTGAAGCTCGTGCATAAATGGAAAAAAGAGCAGAGTGAAGAGAAAAATGGAATCGTCGTATTGGAAAAAAGTTTTCACGGCCGAACGCTGGGTGTCGTGAAATTAACAAGACAGCCCGGTATTTATCAGGACTTTCCGGCAGCGGACTATCCCGTCTTTGAAACGACACCGGAAGACCTCGATCAGCTCGAGTCCGTATTGATTAAAGAAAAACCGGCAGCCTTTATGGCGGAGCCCATTCTCGGATCCGGAGGCATTACGCCGCTTTCGAAAGCTTATCTGCAGGGAGCAGAAGCGCTCTGCAAAAATACAATGTTCTATTTTGTATCGACGAAATTCAAACAGGAATTGGGCGCACCGGAACGTTTTTTGCGTACCAGCAGTCAGATGTAGTCCCCGATATGATCTTATTTGCCAAAGGCATCGGAGGAGGCCTGCCGTTAGGGGGCGTTATTGCAGGTGAAAAGCTTAAAGATAAATTCGCGCCCGGGGATCACGGTACTACCTTTGGTCCTTCCCCGCTGAGTGCAGCTCTTGGAAATGCTGTGATGGATGTGCTGTTTGAACAGAACGGGTTAAAAGAGGGCAGAAAGCAGGCTGTCTATTTCCGGCAGCGGCTCGAAGCGCTGCAGCTGGAACTGAAAACTGATATACAAGAAATCAGAGGAATGGGAATGATGCTTGGCGTAAAGCTGGATGCAGATGCAGATAAAGTGAAAAGCATTCAGGAATCGTTACTGCACCGAGGTTATATGGTCAATATTGCACAACAGACGATTATTAGGCTGCTGCCGCCCCTTACGCTGCAAAATGAAGAAGCGGACAGCTTTATCCAGGCATTCAAAGAAGAATTAATATCCAGACGTCAGGAGGCATCTGTGTGAACGTAACAACTTTCCGGCGGGAGCTTCATCAAATTCCCGAACCAGGGTTTAAAGAATGGAAAACGCAGAAGTATCTGCTTGAAAAAATAGACTCATGGAAAACAGACTTTATGGAGTGGAAAACATGGCACACTGGTATATTCTTATTTATCCATGGATCAAAACCTGTTAAAACAGTGGCGTACCGCACAGATATGGATGGGCTTCCTATAGAGGAAAACACATCCTATTCGTTTCCTTCTCTTCATCCGGGAATGATGCATGCCTGCGGACATGACCTTCATATGTCTATTGCGCTGGGTCTTGTGCATACCTTCTCAAAGACTCAGCCTAAAGAAAATCTGCTGTTTATATTCCAGCCGGCTGAAGAAGGACCGGGAGGGGCAGAGCCAATGCTTGAGGCCGAGCCGTTTCTGGAATGGAAACCAGACGAAATTTATGCTCTTCATGTAGCACCGGAACGAAAAGTAGGAGAGGTTTCCTCCAAGCCTGGTCTTTTATTTGCTAATACCTCAGAGCTGTTTATAGATCTTAAAGGTATAGGAGGACATGCAGCAAGGCCTCACCTTGCAAATGACATGGTGGTTGCTGCAAGTCATTTAGTTACCCAGATTCAATCTGTTGTAGCAAGAAATGTAGATCCTCTTGACGCTGCTGTTGTAACAATCGGAAAAATAACCGGCGGAACGAAGCAGAATATTATCGCTGAAACGGCGAGACTGGAAGGTACAATACGTACGCTTTCAGAAGAAAGTATGGAAATGGTAAAGACAAGAATAAGGCAGCTCATTGCCGGCATTGAAGCAGCCTTTGACTGTGAAGCGGTCATTGACTGGGGGGCAAACTACTGCCAGGTCTATAATAATCATGAACTTGCAGCTTCTTTTCAACATTTTGCGGAGAAGCATGAAGAAGTAACCTATGTAGAAAGCGGAGAAGCAATGACCGGAGAGGATTTCGGCTACTTCCTGCGTGAAGTGCCGGGACTGATGTTCTGGCTGGGCGTTGATACCCCATATGGTCTTCACGATTCGCGGCTGGAGCCTAAAGAAGAGGCAATGAATACCGCGATTTCATTTATGGCAGACTTTTTAAAAAGCAGATAAGAAAACGGCGCTCTCTTATAAGAGACGCCGTTTTTTATCATACAGGTATAAGGTTATTTGTTTACAGAGACGGACTCGTGTTTATCGATATACACCTGGTGGGGATAAGGAATTTCAATTCCATTTTCTTCAAGTGCTTCTTTGCAGGCTTTGAGTATTTCGCGCTGCATGGCCCACTGCATCATGTTTTCTGTTTTTCCAATAATGCGGAGAACGACCTCGGAATCTCCAAGTGACTGCACACCTACAACATCAGGTCCTTCTACAATTTCCGGATAGATAGAGGCAACTTTATTGCATGCTTCCTGAAGTACAGATGTAGCTTTATCAATATCATCATTGTATGAAATGCCAATATCAATAAGGGCCTGCATATTTCCTCTGGAATAGTTGCTGACTGTAATAATCTCTCTGTTCGGAATAAAGTGAAGAACCCCGTCAAAACTTCTAATTTGTGTCGTACGGAGGCCAATCTCTTCGACCACACCGTCAAGTCCTGCTACGGAGATATAATCATCTACATCCACCTGCTTTTCTATCAGCAGAAAGACTCCAGTAACGACGTCACTGACAAGTCCCTGGGCGCCGAAACCAACGGCGAGACCTACTACACCAGCTCCGGCAATTAAGGAAGCAATAGGCAGGTTAAAGATGCCTAATATGATGGTAATAAGTACAAAAATAAGAACATAAGAAAATACATTAACAAGCAGTCTTGAGATGGTTTTTATTCTTCCGGGATGCATGTTGCGTTTTTCCTGCATTTTTGAAAAACCGCGTATGATGATTCGTTTTCCTACAGCTCTTGCGATAAAGTAGCCTATTATAGCTAAGATAATTTGGATGGCAACCAAAAGGGCCGCACTCAACACTCCAGTGAGTATTGTTTCGTCAATAAAACCCGGCATAGACGGATCTCCTTTCATTGATAAATAGTAAAATGAAGCACGATAAAG
Source organism: Sinobaca sp. H24 (assembly GCF_023845525.1). Taxonomy (NCBI): domain Bacteria; kingdom Bacillati; phylum Bacillota; class Bacilli; order Caryophanales; family Sporolactobacillaceae; genus Sinobaca; species Sinobaca sp. H24. The sequence continues at coordinate 16,501 of NZ_JALBWT010000047.1, read as the reverse complement.
AGTATACCATACGTCATTGTAGTTGAAAAAACATTATTACAATAAATGTCTGGTGAACTCTATTTGACTTTAAAAACAACTCCATATTACAATTAACCTCGTGAAAAGCTGTACACAAGGAGTGGAACGAATCATGAGTGAAAAACGAATGGTAGGCAGGCAGGCACCGGGATTTGAAATGGATGCTGTGATGCAGAATAAAGAGTTTGGCAAAGTAAGCCTGGAAGAATCATGAAAAAGGATCAGTGGACGGTATTGTTTTTCTATCCAATGGATTTTACTACAGTGTGCCCGACCGAAATCACATCACTAAGTGATCAATTTGATGAGTTCGAAGAATTGGACACAGAAGTAGTTGGAGTTTCCACAGATACTATTTATTCGCATAAAGCCTGGATCAATACAACCCGGGAAGATAACGGTCTGGGCGGTCTTAATTTTCCGCTGGCCGCAGATACCAATCATAAAACAGCTCGTGAATATGGCGTCCTTATAGAAGAGGAAGGAATAGCCCTGCGCGATTATTTATTATCAGTCCAGAAGGCGAATTAATGTACTCTGCTGTTAATCATAATAATGTTGGCCGGGATGTAGATGAAACCCTGCGCGTGCTTCAGGCCCTTCAGACAGGCGGATTATGTCCGGCTAACTGGAAACCAGGACAGGAAACCCTTTAAATAGAAAGCAGCCTTTTTATCTGTTGAAACCGAATAGTATAGAAATACTGATAAATAAGTAAACCGGAGACTGGAACAATTCGTAAAATAATTAGCTGAAGTGCGTACACGAAATCTTCATTTCGTGTGCTTTTTCATGTAAAATTGAAGACGAGCAGCCGGTATAGATGAAGAGTGGAGGAAAAGGCATGAAAAAGCAATTTGCGGTTATCGGGCTTGGCCGGTTTGGCGGCAGTATCTGTAAGTCTCTTATGGATGAAGGAATGGATGTACTAGCTATTGATCAGGATGAGGAAAAAGTGAATGAATTTGCCTCTATTGCGACCCAGGCAGTTATTGCAGACAGTACGGACGAGAAAGCGCTGAAAAGTCTGGGCATACGAAATTTTGACCACGTTATTGTAGCAATCGGAGACAATATCCAGGCTAGTATTTTAACGACTCTTATTTTAGATGAAATGAAAATTAAGCATATTACGGTAAAAGCGCAGAAATGACTACCATGAAACGGTACTCAGCCGAATAGGGGCCCATGAAATCGTCCATCCGGAAAGGGATATGGGTATTCGTATTGCTCATAATGTTGTATCGGATAACGTTCTTGATTATCTGGAACTTTCAGACGAACACAGCATCGTAGAACTTGTCGCAGGTCCTACAATTGATGGGAAAAGTATAGTAGATCTTGACGTTAGATCCGCGTATGGATGTAATATTCTAGCCATTAAACGAGAAGAAGAGTTAACCGTTTCTCCTCAGCCTGAGGTAAAACTCTATACAGGGGATATATTAATTATAATAGGGGCTGATGCAGACATCAGCCGGTTGGAATCGTACTGGATTGACGATAATTAAAAGTCATTAAATAGATAAATAATATGTTCCGCCAACGAAAAAAAGGAGTCTCCATTTAATAATGGAAACTCCTTTTTATATTACACTTCCATAATAATAGGAAGAATCATAGGCTTACGTTTTGTTTTCTCGTATAAATAAGGGGAAAGCTGGTCAATAATTTCGTTTTTAATTTCTGCCCATTGTTTCGTTTTGCGCTTCATGACTTCATCTAAATGAGTCGAAAGCATTTTTTGAGCATCGTTAATCATATCACTTGATTCTCTCATGTATACAAAGCCTCTGGAAATAATATCAGGTCCGGCTGAGACAGTGAAGTTTTTCATATCAATACTTACGACGACAACCACAAGTCCTTCTTCTGAAAGAATACGGCGGTCCCGCAGGACGATATTTCCAATATCGCCGATGCCGTTTCCATCTACATATACAGAACCAGATGGCACTTTGCCTACAATAGAAGCTGAATCCTTTTTGAGGCCAAGTACTTCACCTATTTCCATTACGAATGAATGATCCAGGGGAACGTCACAGTCTTCGGCGAGTTTCGTGTGCATTTTCAGCATCCGGTATTCTCCGTGAATAGGCATGAAGTATTTTGGTTTCATCAGGCGGAGCATTAGCTTCTGCTCTTCCTGAGCACCGTGGCCGGAAGTGTGAATATTATTTAAAGAACCATGAATAACTTTCGCGCCGGCCTTTAAAAGCTGGTTAATAATTTTATTTACAGATAAATTATTTCCTGGAATAGGAGAGCTGGAAAAAACAATCGTATCCCCTGGAATAATTTGGATCTGACGGTGCGTTCCGTGGGCAATTCGGGAAAGAGCTGCCATCGGCTCCCCCTGGCTGCCTGTACACAAAATCGCTGTTTCGTTATCAGGCATACGATTCAGCTGGCCGGGCTCAATAAATGTATCTTTTGGAGCTTTAATATAGCCGAGCTCCTGACCGATAGTAATAGCGTTATCCATGCTTCGCCCGAATACAGCAATTTTTCTGCCGTGATGAACAGCCGCATTGACTGCCTGCTGCAGACGATAGATGTTGGAAGCGAAGGTAGCAAATATAACCCGGCCTTCTGCTTTTTGAAATATATTATCGATACTCTTACTTACCGTTCTTTCGGACATGCTGAACCCGGGCACCTCACTATTTGTGCTGTCAGATAAAAGGCAAAGAACGCCTTCATCTCCGATCTGCGCCATTTTAGAAAGGTTAGCCGGCTGGCTTACCGGGGTAAAGTCAAATTTAAAGTCACCGGTATGAACAATATTGCCTTCGGGTGTATTTACTACAACTCCTAAAGAGTCGGGAATACTATGTGTCGTTTTAAAAAATGAGATAGAAAGATTAGCAAAGCTGATCACATCTTCTTTAATAACGTGCAGCTTAGTTTTGCGAAGAAGTCCGTGCTCCTCCAGCTTTCTCTTCAGAAGGCCGAGTGCAAGCTGTCCACCGTAAACAGGGATGTTCATTTCACGAAGGAAATAAGGAATGCCGCCAATGTGATCTTCGTGTCCATGCGTAATAAATAAGCCCTTTATTTTGTGCTGATTTCTAACGAGGTACGTGTAATCCGGAATAACATAATCGATACCAAGAAGTTCATCTTCCGGAAACATAATGCCTGCGTCAATAACAATAATTTCGTCTTTATATTCAATTGCATACGTGTTTTTGCCGATTTCCCCAAGTCCTCCGAGGGCAAATACAGCTACCTGGTCGTTTTGTAGTTGTTTCATATTTTAGATGTTCTCCACTTTAAAATCTTCTTTTTGTTTTTCGAAAGCGAGAAGGGCATCAGAAACAGGCTGAACAAATTCAATATTGTAAGGACGGTCTTTTAATTTAATTCTAACGTCCATTTCTGAATCTGCTTCAATATACATGATTCTGTTTCTCGCGAACGGCTATTTCTGTGGAATCCTTTTGATATAAGTACTTTGTAAATCATAGGTATAGTCTCTCCTTTGTATTGGGTGATTTTTCTATTAAGCAGGACGCATGGGATCTCTTATTGTTTGATAGAACGAAAAGGAAAAGAAATAAGGACCTGCTTCCTTGTGAATTCGAAAAAAACATAAAGAAATAAACATAGGCTTCTATTGTAAATGAAGAAAAGGGCTTCAAATATTTATACGCAAAGCGGAACGGGCGGACAGTCCGCTTTGATAAAACACTCGATTCTCAAATTGTAATCGATTTACAGCTTTTTTTCAATAGACGAAGCTATCTCTAAGAGAGGTAAAGCCGCCCGGCAGCTTTAAAGTGTAACGGTAAAAGAAAATCCCCCCTTCATTATTCTCCCCAGGTACAGCAATAAAGCCTCTGGGCAGAAATGAAAAGGGGGCTGGGTTAATTGGACTCTTCTTCAATTCTGTCATAAAACATGATACCGTCAAGGTGATCGAGTTCATGCTGAAAAGCAATAGAAGGAAGTCCTCTAAGCCGAAGGCGGATCTTCTCGTTATCCATTGTAAATCCTTCGATGGTTACGCGGGAATAGCGGGGAACCTCGCCCTCTATTTCTCTATCAACAGAAAGGCAGCCTTCTCCTCCATCCAAATGGTTAAGCTCTACAGAATGACTGACAATTTTTGGGTTAACTAACCCATAACTGTATAATTTATCTTTATCATCAGTTAGGTGGAGCGCAAACATTCGTTTATTAATTCCCAGTTGAGGAGCCGCAATGCCTACCCCGGAGCGGAGGTCGTATTTCTCTGCTATTTCATCATCCTGTGAGTTTTTAAGAAACTCAAGCATATCTTCAAGGGTTCTTTTGTCTTCAGCTGATAATGGAAGCTGGACAGGCTCTGAAATTTTGCGTAGAGCAGGGTGTCCTTCGCGGACTATGTCGTTCATGGTTATCATTATTTGTGCCTCCTGCATAATCTGCTCCATTAATTTAGGTAAATGAAGGTGACTCGCTGATTTTATCTATAAAACAGTATAGCAAAACAGACTCTAATACAAAAGAAAATTGTTTAAGGTAAATAGTTAAAAACATTAATATATGAAGGAATAAGACAGGAAAGTCACAAAAACAGAGGATTGTCTCTTTGATTTATTGATTTCCCTATTTTTTTTCCTATATGATAAACAAATAGTAGGAATTTAGAGGATAGAGAGGAAAGATTATGCCCTTACATAAAAAAACAGCAGTTACGTACACGGCTTTAGGCGCAGCTTTATTGTTGGGAGGCTGTGGAGGAAGTTCTGAAGAACAAATGCAGAACAGCCTCGAAGGAGCAGCAGAAGCAGAAGAAGAATTTGCAGAGCAGCAGCAGCCGATGATGGATCTTCATGAGGAGGAGCAGAGTCTGTTTGCCTCTATGCAGGAGCTTTCAGTAGAGGAAATGGAAGAAATAGAATCGCAGTCTGAAGAAGCCGTCAGCCTGGCTGAAGATCGGGAAGAGCATCTTGAAACGGAAAAAGAAAGCATTGAGAGTGCCTACGAAGAATTTCAGCAGGGATAGAGAACGGGGAAGACGCTGAAACTGATCTGAGCTCTGAGCTTGAAGCAGCCCGTGAGTCTATGGAAGGGCGTTATAATGCCTACCAGGAACTTCATGACGCTTACGCAGAAGGTATTGAGCGTGACAAAGAAATGTATCAGGCCATGACGAATGAAGATCTTACAGTGGATGAGCTGCAGGAGCGTATTGATCAGGTAAACGAATCCTATACGATCGTCACCGAACAGCAGGAACAGTTCAATACGTATACGGACCAGTATAATGAAGCAAAAGCATCTCTTTATGAAGCCGCTGACCTGGAACAGGAATAAAAAACCAACCTGAATGGATGTTGCATTCAGGTTTTTTCTATAGTAAATCAGGGAAGAGTAAAAGTTGAATGTTGTTGCCTATCTGTATTAACGCCTAAAAAAGAATACATCACGCTTAATCGGAAAACCTGTTAGTGCAGGGAAAGAAAATGATATATAACAGTTTATAAAAAGATGAGCCGCGGAAAATTGGATATTATGCTGGAAAGCCTATAGTTAAAAAGGATTGACTAACCTTTTTAATATAGTATATTCTATCAATGTAGCTTTATTGTTATAATCCTTATCTCTTTTCTAGTGAGACAGTTTCCGCAAAATGATAAATGCAATAACAGGTTATCTTTTCTCCGAAGTAGGGTAGTGAGTTTAGAGTTAAAGCATCTAATGAATATGAGCTTGAACAACGGCCGCCATTTGGAATGAAGAGGAAATTGTTGTAATAGAAAATAATCGAACAATTAGGAAGGTAGAGGTGACCGCAGTGGCTGAAAAAACACTGGCAAATATCGAAGATCAGTTCGAAATGTTTCAAATCCTCAATGAAGAAGGAAAGATTGTAAATAAGGACGCTCTTCCGGATTTATCAGATGAAGAGCTTCAAGAAGTTAATGAGAAGAATGGTTATACACAAGAATCTGGGATCAGCGTGCTATTTCCCTTAACAGACAGGGAAGACTTGGATTCTATGCGCCGGTAGCAGGACAGGAAGCTTCATGCTCGGTTCCCAATTCAGTCTTAAAAAGAAGATTGGATCCTGCCTGGATACCGGGATATTCCACAAATGGTTTGGCACGGCATGTCTCTTCATCAGGCATTTCTTTTCTCCCGTGGACACTTTAAAGGTGGACAAATGGCAGAAGGCCTTAACCTTGTTATGCCCCAGATCATTATTGGAGCACAAATCATCCAGACTGCAGGTGTAGCTTTAGGCTTGAAAGCGCAGAGGCAAGATAATGTTGCATTACTTATACTGGTGACGGTGGAGCCTCTCAGGGAGACTTTATGAAGGCATGAACTTTGCAGGCGCATATAAAGCTCCAGCCATTTTCGTTGTACAAAACAACTACTTTGCTATTTCTGTTCCAGTAGAAGAGCAGTCTGCTGCTAAAACAATTGCACAAAAAGCAGTGCCGCAGGAATTAATGGCATTCAGGTAGATGGCATGGACGTTCTTGCTATATGCGGCAACAAAAGAAGCCCGCAAAAATGCACTGGAAGGAACACCAACTCTTATTGAAACGCTTACCTACAGATACGGCCCGCATACTATGGCTGGTGACGATCCTACAAGATACAGAACATCCGAGCTTGACAGCGAATGGGAAAAGAAAGATCCTATCGTTGCGCTTCCGTAAATATCTGGAAAGGCAAAAAGCTTGGTCAGAAGAAGAAGAAAAAAAAGTAGTTGAAAAAGCTAAAGAAGAAATCAAAGCAGCAATTAAAGAAACAGATGAAGTAGCACCTCAAAAAGTAACCGACTTATCGGTAACATGTTTGAAGAACTTCCAGAACCTGCAAAAGCAGATGGACGAATATAAAGAGAAGGAGTCGAAGTAAGCTATGGCGCAAATGACAATGATTCAGGCTATTACCGATGCGATGCGTACGGAGCTGAAAAACGACGAAAATGTCTTAGTTTTCGGCGAAGATGTCGGTAATAACGGTGGAGTATTTAGAGCAACAGAAGGACTTCAGGATGAATTCGGCGAAGAGCGTGTATTTGATACACCTCTTGCTGAATCAGGAATCGGCGGGCTTTCAATCGGCCTTGGTCTTACCGGATTTCGTCCAGTAATGGAGATCCAGTTTTTTGGATTTGTATTTGAAACAATGGATGCTGTAGGGACAGATGGCAAGAATGCGCTATCGTTCAGGCGGTCATTATAATATTCCGGTAACTATTCGTTCTCCATTTGGAGGGCGGCGTAAAACACCTGAGCTTCACGCGGACAGTCTTGAAGGCCTTATGGCTCAATCGCCTGGTTTACGTGTAGTTATTCCTTCTACTCCATATGATGCAAAAGGCCTTCTTATCTCAGCTATCCGTAATAACGACCCAGTCGTATTTTTGGAGCACATGAAGCTGTATCGTTCTTTCCGTGAAGAAGTGCCGGAAGAAGAGTACACGATTGATCTTGATAAAGCTGACATCAAGCGTGAAGGAAAGACGTAACGATTATCTCTTACGGAGCAATGGTTCACACATCCTCAAAGCAGCAGAAGACTTGCTGAGGAAGGTATTGAAGCAGAAGTAATTGATCTTCGTACCATCAGCCCAATTGACATGGATACTATTCTTGAATCCGTGAAGAAAACAAACCGCGCGGTTGTTAGTACAGGAAGCACAGAAAGTAGCCGGTATTGCAGCAATGTAGTATCAGCAATTACTGATGAAGCAATTCTTCACCTGGAAGCACCTGTTCTTCGTGTCACAGCTCCCGATACTGTATTTCCCATTTGCCGCAGCAGAAGATGTATGGCTGCCTAATGAAACAGATGTGAAAGAGCGCGTAAAAACAGTTATAACTTCTAAATAGAGAAATTAAGAAAGCAGACTGAAAAAGAAATCAGAAACAAGGTTTCCTTTTTCAGTCTCTTTTATCCTTATATAAAAAATGATAGGTAGCAGAAAGGGAGGCAATTATAGTGGCTTTCGAATTTAAATTACCAGATATTGGTGAAGGTATCCATGAAGGCGAAATCGTAAAGTGGTTCGTCAAAGCAGGAGACACCGTTAAAGAAGACGATACTCCGTTGAAGTACAAAACGATAAAGCTGTAGTAGAAATTCCTTCTTCCGTTGATGGAACGGTTAAAGAAGTAAAAGTGATGAAGGCGTTACAACTACCGTAGGTGAAGTTATTCTTGTAATTGACGACGGCAGTGAAGATGCACCAGCTGAAGAAGCACCAAAAAAGAAGCATCAAAAGAAGATACAGGCAAATCTGGTGAAGAGCAGAATGCAGAAAACCCTGCAGATGAAACAAAAAACAGCCTGATGAACAGCCATCCGAGCAGCCGGCTGCTGAAAATACAGAAGAAGACGATGATTCCAGAGTAATCGCAATGCCTTCTGTACGTAAGTTGCCAGAGAAAAAGACGTTAACATCCGTAAAGTCAGCGGAAGCGGCAAAAACGGACGTGTATTAAAAGAAGATATTGAGTCTACTTGAGCGGCGGACAGGAGACACAGATAGCCAGCTGAGTCTGCTGAAAAAGAAGAAAGCAAATCTGCTTCTAAAGCCTGTTTCCCAAAACACAACTGAACTTGAAGAGCGCGTACCGATGAAAGGTATTAGAAAAGCAATTGCTAAGCAATGGTTAATTCTAAGCACACGCTCCTCACGTAACGCACATGGATGAAATGATGTAACAAACCTTGTAGCAAACCGTAAAAATTCAAGCCGATGCGCAGATAAAGGAACAAAACTTACGTATCTGCCATATGTAGTTAAAGCATTACTTCTGCTTTAGGCATATCCTTCATTAAATGCATCAATTGATGACGAAAACCAAGAAATTTTTACAAAAACTATTATAATATAGGTATTGCTGCAGACACTAGCAAGGACTGTTGTTCCTGTAGTAAAAGATGCGGATCGTAAATCAATTCTTCATGCTTGCCGATGAAATTAATGAACTGGCTGTAAAAGCCGCGACGGCAAGCTGAGCTCTGATGAAATGAGAGGCGGAACAGCACTATTCCAACGTAGGATCTGCTCAGGGTCTCTGGTTACTCCAGTTATTAATCACCCGGAAGTAGCTATTCTTGGTATTGGACGCATCGAAGAAAAAGCTGTTGTACGCGATGGAGAAATTGTCGCAGCACCAATGCTTGCTCTTTCATTAAGCTATGACCACAGATTAGTGGACGGCGTAACAGCTCAAAGCGCATTGAACCACGTGAAGCGTCTATTGAATGATCCAGAACTAATCATCATGGAGGGATAAGAATGGTAGTAGGAGATTTCGCAGAAGAAGTAGATACACTGATAGTAGGTTCAGGTCCGGGAGGCTACGTTGCAGCAATTCGTGCAGCGCAGCTCGGACAAAAGGTAACAATTGTGGAGAAGGTGAAATAGGAGGCGTCTGCTTAAATGTCGGATGCATTCCATCCAAAGCATTAATTGAAGCCGGCCATACTTTTCACACTGCACAACACGGCAGTGAAGATATGGGTATTGCCACTGAAAAAGCGACAGTAGACTTCTCTAAAGTCCAGGAATGGAAAGCCGGCGTAGTGAAAAAGCTGACCGGCGGCGTTGAAGGACTTCTTAAAGGCAATAAAGTTAATATTGTACAAGGGAGAAGCATACTTTTCTGATAAAAACCAGGTTAAGGTTTCTTCTGATGAGTACAACTCACAGACGTACAAGTTTAAAAACTGCATTATCGCTACTGGTTCAAGACCAATTGAAATCCCAACCCTTAAGTACACAGATCGTGTCATTAACTCCACAGGAGCCCTTCAGCTTGAAGAGATTCCTAAAAAGCTGGTTGTTGTCGGTGGAGGATATATTGGCGTTGAGCTTGCTACAGCTTATGCAAACCTTGGTTCTGAAGTAACCATTCTTGAAGGTGAAAAGCGTATTCTTGGCGGATTTGAAAAGCAGATGAGCCAATTAGTAGACCGCCGCCTGAAAAAGAATGGTGTTACAGTGGAAACAGAAGCATTCGCCCAGTCTGTTGAAGAAAGCAAAGACAGCGTTAAACTTACTGCTGAAGTAAAAGGCGAAGAGAAAACGTTTGAAGCAGACTATGTGCTCGTTTCAGTCGGCCGCAGACCAAACACAGAAGAACTTGGTCTTGAGCAGATTGGTGTAGATATTACAGATAGAGGGCTTATTAAAATCGACAAGCAGGCCCGCACAAGCGTAGACAACATTTATGCTATCGGTGATATCGTAGATGGACCTGCACTAGCTCATAAAGCTTCTTACGAAGGTAAGGTAGCTGCAGAAGCTATTTCCGGCGAAGCTGCCGCCATCGACTATCTGGCTATACCACTTGTGGCCTTCACAGAGCCTGAGCTGGCAAGCGTTGGTTATACAGAAGATGAAGCAAAAGAAGCCGGTTATGATGCGAAATCATCCAAGTTCCCTTTCCAGGCGAACGGAAGAGCGCTTTCTCTTAACGACTCAGAAGGCTTCATGAAGCTTATTACCCGTAAAGACGATGGATTGGTAATTGGTGCACATATCGCAGGCCCTAACGCCTCTGATATGGTTGCAGAACTTGGTCTTGCTATCGAAGCTGGAATGACAGCTGAAGACGTAGCGATGACTATTCATGCACACCCAACTCTTGGAGAAATTACGATGGAAGCAGCGGAAGTTGCTATTGGGTTGCCAGTACACATTAAATAAAGCATCAAAAAGCGTCCGCTGCTGAGCGGGCGCTTTTTTTTACAATAAAAACCCCGATGCCTGATAAAGGCATCGGGGTTTTATGATTATTATTTTTTTCCTGCACTTAAATCTTCTTTTTCTTTTTTGATCTTTTCTCTTTCTTCACGTAAACGTCTGCGTTCAGCCTGATTGTTTAATTTATCAGCCTGCAGAATTTCATGTTCCGTCTGAAGTGATTTTAACAGGGATACCATCATGAACAACATGATAACAGTAAATGGCAGGGCGGCAATGATCATAGCCGTCTCGAGCCCTCCAATACCATCTGAGATAAGAAGAACAGCAGCAGAGGCAGAAACAATAATACCCCACGTGAATTTAACAGAGTTTGGAGGGTTAAGACTACCGTTCGTTGTTAACATGCCAAGCACGAATGTACCAGAGTCTGCTGATGTAATAAAGAAAGAAACAATAAGCAGAATTGCAACGACGAGCATGAGGCCACTTAATGGAAACTGATCTAGCAGGGAGAATAAGGCAATTTCATCGCCTTGATCCACCATGAGGTTATACAATCCACCATTGTTCTCTCCATCAAGGAAAATGGCGGTAGAACCAAATACTGCGAACCAAAGACCGCTGAAAATTGTCGGCACCGCAAGTACACCGAGAACAAACTCACGAATAGTACGGCCGCGGGATACGCGGGCGATAAATGTACCAACAAATGCAGACCAGGCAATCCACCATGCCCAATAGAAAATGGTCCAGCTTTCCAGCCATTCGCGGTCACCGCTGAATGTGTTGGTGCTGAAACTCATGCTTGGAAGGTTTTGAATATAGCTGCCAATTGTTGTTGTAAAAGAATCCATAATGTATACGGTAGGACCTAAAATTAATACGAACAGCATAAGTAAAATAGCAAGTACTACGTTTGTCATACTTAAGATTCGAATTCCTTTATTTAACCCGGTCATGGCTGAAGCTAGGAATAAGACAGTAATAATAACAATGACGATAACTTGTGTGGTTGGATTGTTCGTAATAAAGTCGAATGTATAGCTCAGTCCGCCTGTAACCTGAACGGCACCAAAGCCTAATGAAGTAGCAATACCGAATGTTGTCGCAAATACTGCAATAACATCAATAATCATACCAATCGGACCGTCTACTTTGTCACCGATGAGCGGACGGAACGTCGCGCTGATAACTCCGGGTTCATCTTTTCTAAACTTAAAATAAGCTAATGTAAGAGCTACGATAGCGTATATGGACCAAGGATGAATTCCCCAGTGAAAGAAGGAATACTGAAGGGCTGCAGCGGCAGCAGCCGTGCTTTCCGCTTCTTGATCAGGCGGTCCATAATAATGGTAAAGTGGTTCGGCTACTCCCCAGAATACAAGACCAATTCCCATACCGGCTGTAAATAAAAAAGCAAACCAGGTAAAATAACTATACTCAGGTCGCTCATCCGGTTTTCCTAATCTGATTTTTCCATACGGGCTGACAATAAGAAATAAAGCAAACAATACGAATATGGTCGCTGCAATTAAATAGAACCAACCGAATTGTTCTGAAATATTCCCTTGAATCATACTTGTAACGCTGTTTACATTTTCAGGAAAAATTGCTCCCCATAATATAAATGCAAGCGCAATTGTTACGGAAATATAAAACACGGGTGTCAATTTTTTCATAACAGAGGTCAACCACCTTTCTAATTTTTACAGTTCAGCTTCTATTAGTATACCGATTTATGCAAGTATCATGCAAAATCCCTTTAAAGCCACAAAGATTATTATAACATGGCACGGGTATGTTGCAAGTTCATGACTAAACGGATGTTCTCTGGAAAGGCATAAAGGGCACAACATGGAGTCAAGCCTATTACGTACTATCTATATATTTAACAATTTATTCCTATATTATATAAAAAATCTAGTGATTTTGATATGATATAGATATTCTATAGGCTGGAGGCATACATATTGAAAAAAATCATGATGATTAGTTTTACAGCACTTGTTTTGGCTGGTTGTTCCAATGAAGATCAGGGAAACTCCGAAGCGGAAGAAACAGAGGAAACAGAAGAAGGGTCGGGAGCAGTAGAGGAAAGTGAGACCGCATCGGATCAAGAAGAATCGACAGAAGAAGAAACGGAAGATACCAGCACGTATCATGTTAATGAAGCAGATGCTTCCCTTCAGGCGGTTGACGAAACAGAAAAGCCTGCTGTGCTTGTAACGATTGATGACGCACCGGATACATATGGTGTGGAGATGGCTGAAAAGCTGAAAGAACGTGATGTACCGGCTATCTTTTTTGTGAACGGACACTTTATTGATGATGAACAAGGAAAAGAAGATTTGCAGGCTATATATGATATGGGGTTTGAAATCGGCAACCATACGATGTCCCACCCGGACCTTACATCTCTATCGGAAGAAGAACAAAGAGCTGAAATTGTAGAGCTCAATGACCAAATAGAAGAAATAACAGGAGAGAAACCGGAGTTTTTCCGAGCGCCGTTTGGAATGAATACAGACTATTCAAAGGCTCTCATGGAAGAAGAGAATATGATTTGGATGAACTGGACGTATGGGTACGACTGGGAACCGGAATATCAGGAAGCTGATGCTCTAGCGGACATTATGGTTAATACGGAGCTGGTCAGAGATGGGGCTAATCTGCTGATGCATGATAGAGAATGGACGAACGAAGCCCTTCCGGATATTATTGATGGCTTTGAAGAAAATGGTTATGATTTTATTGATCCTGCCAATATTGAATCAAATTAAAATACACTTAAACTGCCTGTTTTAAAGGCAGTTTTTTTATGAAATAAATAAGTTATACTATTTAGTGTTGACAAAGCTAATGTGACATACTAATATAAAGGTACAGTAAATTAAACGCTTACAAAAAAAGGAGAGATAAGTATGGGAACGATTGTATGCCAGGTTTGTAATGAGACAATTGAGCACTTTGAAGGAGAGAAGGTTGCAACACTTTACTCATCTTGTTCTTCATGCGGATCTCAAAAGAAAATCACGGCGAACGGTAAATATAATCAGGTAAACCGGAGGTAACTTACTCCGGTTTTTTTATTTGGGTTTTTCTAACAGTGGAAAAACTGTGCATACTAATACCTGCAATGATAATAAAAATACCGAGCCATGCGTACATATTAGGCATGGGGCTGGATAAAAGCAGCCATTCTCCGAAAACAACAAATAAAATCTGCAGGGACTGGGTAGCTTCTACGGAAGCGAGAGTCGTTTTATTTTTCTGGCTGCATTAGTTGCGATAAAAAATAACGTAGTCGCGATAACTCCGGAACAGACAGCTACAATAAATGTCTGAGCTGTTTGACTTGGAGAAGGCGGCCCGGAAAGTATCCATTCTGTCCCTGCCAGAATGAGCCAGAACGGCATGGTGCAGAGAAGCATACCTAAAATACGCTGAAACGTATCAAGTCTGCCATCGCAAAGGTCCATCATCTTCCGGTTTCCAAGAGGATAAGCAAAAGCCGCTGCCAGAATAGGCAGAAGAATAAACAGCATATCCTGATAAGCAATGTAGGAAAAAGACTGGGCTTGAATAAGCGCGATACCTGATAAGATAAAAAGAAATCCATAATGAGCGGACCGGCCATTTGTCCTGTATCGCTGCCTTACGACCGGAAGGAGAAAGAAAGGGTGCTATAAGTACGCCGGCTACAATCGTAATCTGCCATGCGCCTGCTACAAGCCACCCTGGCCCAAAAGCAGCTGCGTAAGTAAGAGGAGCATAAAACAGCACAAAACCGACAAAGCTCCATCCGAGCCATGGAAGTGGTCTGGCAGCTATTTCAATGAATACTTGTTTGAATCCCCTGCGCAGAAGTACAATAAGAACAAGAAAGGGAATCATAAATAGAAAGCGCAGAGAAGCACTCCATACCCAGCTTCCTCCTTCGAGCTCCATGGATCGATTCAATATAAATGTAACAGCAAAAAATAAAGAAGCTAATAGCCCCAGTCCCATTTCACGCATCGTTTTCACCTCGTCCTGATAGTTCATTATAATATATCATAAGTTCATTATAATTATAAGGAGTGCTGAAATAATGAAAGAAGAAGATCCACTGAAGCTTTCCAAAAAATTAGGAACGGTTTTAAAAAAACGGCGTAAAGAGCGGGGAATAGGACTTCAGGAACTTGCAGATATGTCCTCCGTGAGCAAGTTGACGCTGATTAATATTGAAAAAGGAGAAGCAAACCCGTCTCTATCCATTATGTGGAAGCTGGCAAACAGCCTGCAGATTCCCATCTCTTCTCTGCTGGAGGAAGAAAAGAGTATTACGATATCAAGAAGTGGAAAAGGGTATCAAATGCTTAGTGCCAATGAAGCTTGTACACTTGAAACCGCTTTTCACACCTCCCACAGTGGAAAAATAGAAATGCACCGGGCTTTTTTTAAAACCGGGAGGAAGCTATTTTTCAGAGAGCCATCAATCAGGCGTCATAGAATATGTAACCGTGATGAAAGGTACAGCTGCGATAATGATAGGAGAAGAGATAATCGAACTAAAGCAGTGGGACAGCGTGAGCTTCACCGCAGACGTAGAGCACGGATACGTAAATCGCGATCAGGAGTGTGAAACGGTTCTGCATTTTGTTATGACGTATTCAGGCAGCACTACATAAAAAAAGAAGCACAGGACTGTGCTTCTAACGAATAGGACGCGTTTTTTATAACACGAATCTGTTCAAGCGAGGCATCTTCCGGTCCTTGTACAGGAAGACCTGCGGCTGCGTTTTCTTTAATGTAGACAATATTCGTTTCTGTGATAACCTCTCCCGGAAGCAGAACAGGAATACCGGGTGGATAAATCATAACAAATTCCGCAATAATGCGTCCGGCGCTTTCTTCAAGCGGCACAGCTTCCGTAGGGGCATAGAAAGCATCCCGTGGGGGAATGGCAAGCACCGGAATATCCGGCAGATGGATGGATACTTGGTTTTCCCGTTTATCGGCTCCAAGGAAAGTTTCCGAAAGATTCCGAAGAGCTCTTAGAAGAAAATCGAGATCATCCTGATCATCACCAAAAGATATACAAAGTATATTATATAAATCTGAGAGTTCGATTTCGATGTTGTATTGGGAACGAAGCCACTTTTCTACTTCATAGCCGGTAACTCCAAGACTGGCAACGGATATTAATATTTTTGTCGGATCAAGGGAAAAGGCAGCATTTCCATCTAGCATCTCCCTGCCGGGGCAGTACAGTCCGGGAATGTCATTGACGCTCTTTCTCACTGAGTCAGCGAGAGCAATTGTTTGTTCAAGCAGACGCTCCCCTTGAGTAGCAAGGTATTTTCTTGCGGTATCAAGAGATGCGAGGAGCAGGTAAGACGTAGAAGTAGTAGTGAGCATGCTCATTACAGCCTGAACATGATGCGGGTCTACGAGTCCTTTCTTTACGTTCAGAACAGAACTCTGCGTCATGGACCCGCCGAGTTTATGAACGCTGGTGGCAGCCAGGTCGGCGCCTGCCTGCATAGCAGAAAGAGGAAGGTCCGGGTGGAAATGAATGTGTACGCCGTGTGCTTCATCCACCAATACCGGCAGGCCGGCATCATGAGCTGTATCAACGATCCGTTTTAAATCTGCGGAAACACCAAAATAAGTAGGGTTAATGACTAACAACGCTTTTGCATCGGGATGTGCGGATACCGCTGTCTCCACAGAGGCGGCGGTAACGCCATGTGAGATACCAAGTTCTTTATCGAGTTCCGGATAAATAAAGACCGGCACAGCACCGGCGAAGATAATAGCCGACATAAT
>NZ_JALBWT010000046.1:0-33742 GCF_023845525.1 Sinobaca sp. H24 | reverse complement strand
GGGTGCTTGTCGGCGGATTCATTATTTAACCAATGCCCGGACGCTGTTAACGACCATTCACGTCTCAGATGAATGGAGCGCGATCATTCATCTTGCCATTCTGGCATTCTGGGCCGGTGCCATTGCCGTAACGGTTAAAAAAGCAAGGAGCGGAAATCAGGGTGCACCTAAAACGGCATAAGATTAAACCCGGTGCAGCCGTGCACCGGGTTTTAGCTGTTAATCGATGAGTTGATGAAGCACGTGGGCCACTCCATGTTCGTCATTGCTTCGCGTTATTTCTGTACTGATGTGTTTCACTTCTTCAAGTGCATTGGCCATAGCAAAGCCCCGGCCGGCTGCCGTAAGCCATGGATACATCGTTTAAACTGTCACCAATCGCATTGTTTGCTCCATCGTGACTCCAAGTTCTTCAGCAAGCCGCTCAGCATTTTTCCTTTGGAGCAGTGGGTTCCAGTTCAAATTATGGACGAGCTTACAAGGGTAAGTTCTTTACGGTCTTCAAACTCTTTCCAGCCAAGCTCAAGCTTCTGCGCTCAAAAAGAAAAGGCAAGAATATTGAACAGATCAATCGATTCATCAGCAAGCTCCCGGGGCTGTCGATAAAAGAAAAACCGAACTGACTGTATTGCTTGCGGGCAGACTGCAAAAGGGTTTCTTTCTGTATACCGGGGTTGGCACTCGAAATGCGGTCCATTTCAATCGTTAAATATCACGGCTGTTCTGCGCAGTGTAAATAGCGTTATTGCTGAATACTTCATAGTAGAAACGATTTTTTTCCAGCCAGTCAAGCGCAGAGAGCGCTTCCTGTTTATCAAGAGGGATTTTGGTATGTTCTTTATAATCAGGAGTATGCAGAGTAGCACCGTTGGCTGCAATAATCCATGTGTCTATGCCTGTGCCTTCAAAAAGGTACTTTACGTCAAAATGGGCACGGCCTGTTGCGATAACTACCTCTATATTATTCTGCTGGGCTCTGCGGATAGCGTCCAGGTTTTCCGTGCTGATTGTGCTGGAACTGTTTAAAAGCGTTCCATCTAAATCAACAGCAACTAATTTTCTCATTGGTTGTCTTTCCTTTCTGTACTGACAATGAGCTCCACTCCGTTTTGGCTGAGAAGCTTTTGGAAAGCAGAAGATGGGGGTCTGTCGGTAATCAATACGTCCATTTCAAAGAGTTCGGCAAATTTGTAATAAGACGTTACCCCTATTTTTGAATGGTCGGCAAGCGCAATGCGGCGTTCGCCTGTTTGATCATTCTGCGCTTCACCATGCCGTCCTCTTCATGTGCAATAGTCAGGCCGTTTTCCGAAATGCCGACAACTCCAAGAAATGCCGTATCTGTGAAATACTCACTTAACTTATCCGTGACGGATTCGCCATGCAGAAACTGATGCTCCTTGTGCAGTTCTCCTCCTAAAATATGAATGCGGACATTCGGTTTTAAAGAAAGGATGGCTGCCTGGTGGGTGGAATTCGTAATAACTGTGCAGGATTGGTCGTTTATAGACTCTGCGCACGCCTGAACCGTAGTGGAAGCATCAAGAATTACCTTATCTTCATGATAAACAAGAGAAGCAGCGATGCGTTCCAATTTCCTTTTTTCTGTAGATACGGTCTGCAGACGCTGCTGATAGTCGCCTACATAATCATGCCTGCTCGGGAGGATAGCGCCGCCCCTTGTCCGGATAATACGATTTTCCTCTTCTAAGCGGAACAAGATCACGACGGGCGGTATCTTTAGATACACCGAACAAATCGCAGATAACGGCTGCCGACACGCGCTCATGTTCTTCAAGGTAATCTATAATCGCAATCAGTCTTTCTTCTTGATACATGGCTGCCTCCTGGATAAGTGAAAGTAAGTGATATATTGATAATATCACAAGTTTTATTAAGTGGATATAAGTACTTATAATGATTTTTATGATATAAAATAATAAGTTCAATTGATAAGAAAAGAATTGCTACAATAATAAAAGAGTAGTCATACATAATAGATGAGGAGCAGATCTGACATGCAGACATTTAAGATTCCACCGTTTAATAAAGAAGCGGCGGAGGAAGCATACAGCTATATACAAACGCTGACAAAGCCGCCGGGAAGCCTGGGGAAGCTGGAAGATATAGCCGTTCAGCTTGCCGGTATTACTGGAAAACGCGGAGCTTCCATAAAGAAAGCAGGCGTACTCGTGTTTGCAGCTGATCATGGTATTACCGAAGAGGGAGTTTCTGCCTTTCCGCAGCAAATCACCGGACAGATGGCTAAAAACTTCCAGCATGAAGGCGCAGCCATTAACGCTTTTGCAAAAAATAAACATGCTGCCTTTCAACTGGTTGATATAGGCATGGCCGCGGAGCTGGATCCTCATTTTATCGGCATCAGCCGTAAAATAGGAAATGGAACGAAAAATTTCAGGAAAGAATCTGCGATGACAAAACAGCAGGCCGAAGCGGCGGTAAATGTTGGCAGAGAGGAAGCGGCTGCTTTTATAGAAGCGAACGAGCTGGAATGCTTTATTACCGGCGAAATGGGAATAGGAAATACAACATCAAGCAGCGCGGTGCTGGCCGCTTTGTATCAGGTCGATCCTGCAGAAGTAACTGGAGCAGGAACCGGTCTGGATGATAAAGGTGTTGAACAGAAGCAGGCGGTTATCCGGGAGTCACTGGCCGAAAGAAAACCGAATCCGGCAGACGTATGGAGCGTGCTGACTGAAGTAGGCGGGTTTGAGATAGCGGGAATGACAGGGGCGATGCTGGAAGCGGCCCAACGAAGAATTCCGATTATTGTGGATGGATTCATAAATACAACGGCAGCGCTGGCTGCTGTGAACCTATGTCCGGAAATCAAGTCTTATTTATTGTTAGGACATCGTTCCGCAGAAAAGGGCCACGCCTTTGCTATGGAAAAGCTCGGGCTGGAGCCGATACTGGATCTCGGTATGAGGCTCGGAGAAGGAACAGGGGCTCTACTTGCCCACTCTATAGTGGAAGCATCTTCAGCGATGGTTATAGACATGGCAACTTTTGATGATTTAGCCGGGTATTAAAAAAAGACCGCCTTCGAGGGCGGTCTTTTACTGTATTTACTCGATAACACCACAAGCAATGCGGTCGCCTGCATCACCGGCAGGCTGTGTTTCATAGTCATCTTCATTTTCATGTATAACAAGTGCTGTATTGTCATCATCAAATAGAGAATTATCTTCATGACGATCTACAATAATATCATCAGAGGCATCAAGCTCCGTTGTGACTTCTCCATTTTCATCAGTTTCGATGTTCGGAAGGTCTCCGGCATGAGGGCCTCCTTCTGCTTCCGTACCGTGTTCTGCATCAGTCGGATTGAAATGATCGCCAGCTGATTCAAAGTCCGGCGCTGTACATTCCCCTGTTTCATGGATATGGATACCGTGCGTACTATCGGCCGGAAGACCGGAAAGGTCAAGCTGGACGGTAACTGTTCCATCTTCGTCCTGCACAATTTCAGCCGTACCGGCATCTGCTTCATCACTTGTCATTACATTAGCCGAGGCCGTATACTGACCGCCTTCTGAGGCAATCTCATCCTGTTCATCCTCTGCTCCACTGTCTCCGCAGGCAGCAAGAACGAAAAGAAGTGCTGCTGCAAAAAGAAAGAGCATGTTTTTTCTCCACATAGTTTTCTCCCCTTTATAAATGTTACTATGTTTATGTTTTCACTTAAATGAAGAGGTTTAAACGACAATTCACAAATATGCCACAACTGAAAAGTATATTGTTTTAAAGCTTCAGACCGGACCTGCTTTTAAATCGTCTTAAAAGAATATGGCTTTCTACGCGGGTGATGCCTTCTAGTGCATAAAAGCTCTTCGTTGATAAACACTTCTAGCCGCTTAAAATCATCGACAAGTACATGCATATGCAGAGTACTGGACCGGTCATTTGATAACAGCTGGCGACACTCGGATGTCCACGAGCGTTTCCGCAACTTCTACGAGCGATGCCGGTTCACAATCAACTTCAAAAAATGCAGAAACGGTTTTACCGGTTTTTTCTGAATTAAACTACTACACTGAACGTTCGATAATCCCTTTTTCTTTTAACTGCTGCACCCTGTCTCTTACAGACACACGAGAAATATTTAAACGTCTGCCAATTTCTACATAAGACATGCGGCCGTCTTCGACCAGACAATCAATAATTCCCTGATCTAATTTGTCGAGCATGAGAACACTCCTTCTTTTTTGTTTACTATTTTTAATCATTTTAACATAAGGTAAATAGATAGTGATGAATTTAAACAAAAAGAAGTTATTTTTCGATAAAATACATCGATTAGTTATTATATGTTAAGATAATGAAAACAAAAGTAAGGGAGACGGTTATATGCAGTGGCGGATTTTCTTAGCTTTTTTCCGAGTAGGGATGCTTGGGTACGGCGGCGGCCCGGCCTCTATTCCTTTAGTACATAAAGAGGTGGTCGAGCATTATAAATGGATGACAGATGAAGAGTTTGGAGATGTACTGGCGCTCGGAAATACGCTTCCGGGACCTATTGTTACAAAGCTTGCCGGGTACATCGGCTATAAAAAGGGCGGTGCCCTTGGAGCTGTAAACGGAGTTATCGCGATTGTAGGACCGACTGCGGTATTAATGATGCTCTATTTGCCGTACTTGCCAACTTTCAGGATGCGGCATGGGTGAAACGGGATTACCAATGGAGTGCTGCCTGTTGTTACTGTCATGATGGGAGTGCTTACGTGGAGCTTTATTCAAAAATCGACGAAGGATCTGGGCTGGGTGCGCGTATTATTCTTTATTATCTTCGGCCTTCTGATTATCAGTGTGCTTAATGTACATCCTGCGATTGTCATTGTTCTTTTAATTGCTGCTGCCCTGCTTCAAAAAGATAAAAAGAAGGAGGGGACAGCATGATCATCTACTGGGAAATCTTTGTAGCTTTTTTTCTGCCGGGTATTCTTGGATATGGCGGAGGCCCGGCTTCGATTCCGCTGATTCAGTATGAAGTAGTAGAACGGTACGGCTGGATGAGCGTAGGAGAATTCAGTGAAGTGCTGGCCATTGGAAATGCGCTGCCGGGTCCTATAGCGACAAAAATGGCCGCCTACATCGGCTATGAAGCCGGGGGCGTATTCGGTGCTGTTGTAGCCCTTTTTGCAACGATTGCACCTTCGCTTATTTTAATGCTGCTGCTCATGGGCCTGCTGTATGCCTACCGTCAGTCACCAAAAGTAAAAAGGCTGACAACCTATGTACGGCCGATTATCGCTGTACTGCTCGGTATTCTAACCTTTCAATTTCTTGAAAGCGCACTGGACGGAGCAGGTGCGGTGCAGACGATCCTATTAATTGTAGGAAGCTATCTGCTGATGGAAAAATGGAAAGTGCATCCGGCTTTCGTTATTATTCTCTCTATCATATACGGCATTTTGTTTCTGGGAAGCTGAAAAAAATTTAAATCTTTTTTCGTTCGACATATACCGGACACATTAAGCCTTTATATTATATTCATACCCCCTTTTAAATAATATATAAGAGAGAGTCTCCGAACGCCATCGGAGGCTCTTTCTTTATATCATTACATATTTAAAGAAAATGCTGTTTTGTCCGTTTGTTTTTTACGTATATAAAAAAGTTGGTATACTGGAAAAAAGTGAGGGGACCTAAATGGAAAAAATACTTATTATAGAAGATGAAGCTTCAATCAGCCAGGTATTAAAAGCCTATCTGCAGAAAGCCGGATTTGAAACTAAACAGGTTTATCATGGAGATGAAGCAGTAAAAGCTTTCGATCATCAACGACCGGATCTGGCGTTGATTGATGTGATGCTTCCTGGTCGTGACGGCTGGTCTATACTTAAACATATAAGAGAAAAAAGCGCCTGCCCTGTGATTATGCTGACAGCACTTGGTGATATGGATTACCGCTTGAAGGGACTTGATGAAGGAGCGGATGATTACATACCAAAGCCGTTTGATGGCAAGGAAGTAGTTGCTCGTGTGAAGGCCGTTCTCAGGCGCTCAGGGACTACTCTATCCGAGGAAGACGTTCAGCATTTCGGGAGCCTTACCGTTTATACCAAAGCGCACCGAGTCACCTTAAATGGGGTTGATATAACATTTTCTCCACGGGATTTATCGTTGTTTTTATTTCTTGCCGATCATCCGAATCAAACGATGGAACGCGAGCAGATTATTTATCACGTATGGGGGATGGACTACGAAGGCAGTGACCGTGCTGTCGATCTATCGATTAAACGAATCCGCCAGTCCTTAAAACACTGGCCATCTACAGAAGGAGAGATTAAGACGCTGCGGGGATTGGGGTATCAGTTCTGTGTTTATGAATAAAAACCGGAAAGTGTCTATTCTCCGCTACTGGACGACCCGCTATTTGCTTACCCTGCTCATCGGCCTGCTTATTATCGCTGCGCTCTCTTTATTCTGGATCCGTCAGACAACAGTAGATCACAGACTTAACGTGACACAGCTTGTAGCTCAGGAAATGGCAGATCGTGTCGCGACAGAAGGGGGCGAAAGCGGAACGCTGCCAAGAGAAGAAGTTCCTGATTTTTTTCAGGATAGACAGAGTGTACTTAATGTTGAAACCAACCCCCTTATTTATATTGTAGACAACAATGGGGAGTCGATTACGAGCAATGCTATCCGGGGGTTTGAACCGGAGCTTGCTTTCCCTGCCAGTGTTCTGGAAAAGGAGGATTCCATTCAGCGCTTAAATATTGACGTGGTGGGGAATTCTTTTTTAGTAAAAGCACCGATTATTCAAGACGGGGCCAATATTGGCTGGGTGGTTATTATTCAGCCGGTGAATGAAGTGGCTCAGTTAAACCAGGAATACAGCCTGGTAGCTATTATGGTTGTAGCGCTTGCTTTACTTGGCTGGCTGACTATTTATATTTTGTCGCGCAGGCTCTCCTATCCTGTGAAGCGGGTATCGGGTGCCGCGAAGCTTGTCAAAGAACAAAATTATAACTTTACGCTTCCGGAAAATATCCGTGAAAAAGAAATTCATGAGCTCGTGGACTCTTTTAAGGAGATGTCCGCCAGGCTGCAGCGGCTTGAAAAACTTCGTACGGAGCTGTTGGCCGGGGTGACGCATGAACTGAAAACCCCGGTTACTTCTATCAGCGGACTGCTGCAGGCTGTAAAGGATGATGTAGTGACAGATGAAGAAGCGGCGGAATTTATTGATATTTCTCTGAAAGAAACAGAACGGATGAAAACGATGGTGGCAGATCTTCTTGCTTTCAATACATTCAGCGCCAACGGTGTGAATGTGGTGATGGAAAAAGAGAAATGGGAGGTCTGCTGCAGGAGGTCGTCCACCAATGGGGCATCACAAATAAAGAAAGCCGGACGACCCTTCATCTGGATGTCCCTGACGAAGAAATATATGTGCAGATTGATTCTGCCAGACTTCAGCAGATTATGATTAACTTGTTGAACAACGCACAGCAGTCCTTTGGTCCGGAAGCTGAAGGAACGATTCATGTGAATGTGAAGCAGGAAAACGGCCAGGCCTATGTTGAAGTGACAGACAGCGGCAAAGGAATTGAAGAAAAAGAGAAAGAATATATTTTTGAACGATTCTTCCGTGGAGAAAACAAGAAGTATGAGACACATGGACTTGGTCTTGGACTTGCTTTTAGTTTAATGATTGCCCAGAGTTTACATGGAGATTTAATCCTCAAAAGCAGCAATCCGGGTGAGACTACCTTTGTATTGCGTTTTCCTGCTGAATAAAATCTACAGTAAATCCGTTTTTCCTTATTTAAGGAAAAACGGATTTTTTTGTATAAAACACATACATATTTAGATATTTGAAAAAATATGAGAATATCTAAATTTTCAGATTTATTAATATTTTACACTAGAAATGAAATATTTTGTCAATGAGAGGGAGTGTTTTTATTTGAATCCAGAATATCTATGGTCGAAATCACTGGAAGCAAATCTTTCTTCATTAAAAAATAGGGGGGAACCAAATGAAAAAAAAGCATGTAAAACATATTGATTATCGGAAAAAAATGGATCGGAGCCAAAAAAGACATAAACGCAAAACCATAGCTGTCATGACCGCTGCCTCGATTACGATTATGCCGTTTGCAGGCGGAGCGATGAATGATTACGGGACCAAAACAGGTTCTAATACAATCAGCTCCATGAGTAATATTCTATCAGGCACGCAGAGTGCAGAAGCGATTGATGTCAGTATTTTTGAGAATAATTCCTTAAGTTCCACATATACGCCGGAAAGTCAGACTCTGGATCTCAGCTATTCTGCCAGCTCTCTCGCAGATGTCAGCGTACTTGAAGACGGGGTTGTCATATTTGAGTTTCCTGAAGGGGTCCTCGATAATGCAACAGTAGGAACACCTACCGTATCAGGGGGGCTTCTTAGTGTAACTTCCGGAAATCCTAGTGCGGTTGTAGATGGCAACCAGGTCAGGGTTGATTTTTCTCAATTATTAAGTGCTGATTTGCTTAGTGCCCTGGACGGTGATTTAGGAATAATTGATATTTCTGCTATTCTAGACTTATTAGGATTAAGCTCTGATCTTCAGGTGGATCTGGGAATTACATTTGATGAGCCGCTGGCTCCAGGAACCTATCCTGTTTCCGCTGCTTCTACCGATGGAAACTTGGTTGATGTAACGGTAGGAACAGCTAATGCTGGGACAACTGATTTCACAGTAGCAGATGAAGGCGACGGAGACGCTGATGCGGATGGAGACGCTGATGCGGATGGAGACGCTGATGCGGATGGAGACGCTGATGCGGATGGAGATGCTGATGCGGATGGAGATGCTGATGCGGATGGAGATGCTGATGCGGACGGAGATGCTGATGCGGATGGAGATGCTGATGCGGACGGAGATGCTGATGCGGACGGAGATGCTGATGCGGATGGAGATGCTGATGCGGATGGAGATGCTGATGCAGATGGAGATGCTGATGCGGACGGAGATGCTGATGCGGATGGAGATGCTGATGCGGATGGAGATGCTGATGCAGATGGAGATGCTGATGCTGATGCGGACGGAGACGCTGATGCCGACGGAGATGCTGACGCGGATGGAGATGCTGATGCGGATGCGGACGGAGATGCTGACGGTGGTTTAGATATAATTGTAGTAGGTGATGCCGATGCATCGGGAACATTTGACGAAACTTCTAATCAGCTTAATGTGAACTATGGGGTTGATTATTTAGTTACAGCTGGCGCATTAAATGAAACGTTCTATGCTATTGAACTTCCTCCAGAGTTTACTGATTCTTCTATCATCGAAAACATTGAAATTATTGAAGCTGGCAGTGGTGTTGTGAACGTCAGCCTGAACCCT
Source organism: Sinobaca sp. H24 (assembly GCF_023845525.1). NCBI lineage: Bacteria > Bacillati > Bacillota > Bacilli > Caryophanales > Sporolactobacillaceae > Sinobaca > Sinobaca sp. H24. The sequence continues at coordinate 24,371 of NZ_JALBWT010000046.1, read as the reverse complement.
ACAGAAGATGAAGCATTTTTGGATGAAGAGAACAATAGAATACTAATTCCGGCGAGCGGATTAGTCGATATTGGTGTGCTTAACGGTGTTGATTTTGATATCACAATCAGCTACTCAGAGACACCGGCTGCTGGAACCTACGAAGGCACTGGAAGACAATTGAATGAAAACCTTCTCTCTGTTGAAGCACTAGCAGATACCGAACAAACATTTAGCTTTTCTATTTTAGATGATGGCGATGGAGACGCGGACGGAGACGCTGATGCCGACGGAGATGCTGATGCCGACGGAGATGCTGATGCCGACGGAGATGCTGATGCCGACGGAGATGCTGATGCCGACGGAGACGCTGACGCAGATGGAGACGCTGACGCAGATGGAGACGCTGATGCGGATGGAGACGCTGATGCGGATGGAGACGCTGATGCGGATGGAGACGCTGATGCGGATGGAGACGCTGATGCGGATGGAGATGCTGATGCCGACGGAGATGCTGATGCCGACGGAGACGCTGACGCAGATGGAGACGCTGACGCAGATGGAGACGCTGATGCGGATGGAGACGCTGATGCGGATGGAGACGCTGATGCGGATGGAGATGCTGATGCCGACGGAGATGCTGATGCCGACGGAGATGCTGATGCGGACGGAGACGCTGATGCGGACGGAGATGCTGATGCGGACGGAGACGCTGATGCGGATGGAGATGCTGATGCGGATGGAGATGCGGATGCGGATGCGGACGGAGATGGTGATGGTGGAATAGACATTGCTATCGATGCGGATGCAGCAATCACTGGAGAGTATGATACGGATAGTGAGAGCTTGAATTCAATGTACAATGTCGAATATTTAGCTGAAGTGAATTTGTTAGATGATTCTTTCTATAAGCTAAGTCTTGAAGATGAGCTTTTAGAAAACATTGATCGAATTGAATATATTGATGTAAATGGAAATGTTCAAACAGTGGCGCTGGAAGGAAGTACAGAAGAAGATGCTATATCCTTACTTTCGGTAGATGAAGGAGCTTTTCTAGAAGGTAATGATATCTTTTTCCCAGTAAACAGCGCATTGCTCGATATAGGAGTAAATGATGAAGGTATGGTAGATTTTACAATTTTCTATAATGAGCGCCCTCTGGATGGTATTTATACTATTACTGGAGAACAGGTAAATGAGAACTTATTATCCGCAGCAATTTTCGCTGAAACCATTGCTTCTGTTGAAGTTGAGATTCCTGTTTTAGATGACGGAGACGGAGATGCTGATGCGGACGGAGATGCTGACGCGGACGGAGATGCTGACGCAGATGGAGATGCTGATGCGGACGGAGATGCTGATGCAGACGGAGATGCTGACGCGGACGGAGATGCTGACGCAGACGGAGATGCTGATGCGGATGGAGATGCTGATGCGGATGGAGATGCTGACGCGGACGGAGACGCTGACGCGGATGGAGATGCTGACGCGGATGGAGATGCTGACGCGGACGGAGATGCTGACGCCGATGGAGATGCTGACGCGGACGGAGATGCTGACGCCGATGGAGATGCTGACGCGGACGGAGATGCTGACGCCGATGGAGATGCTGACGCGGACGGAGATGCTGACGCCGATGGAGATGCTGATGCAGACGGAGATGCTGATGCCGACGGAGATGCTGACGCGGACGGAGATGCTGACGCAGACGGAGATGCTGATGCGGATGGAGATGCTGACGCGGACGGAGACGCTGACGCGGATGGAGATGCTGACGCGGACGGAGATGCTGACGCCGATGGAGATGCTGACGCGGACGGAGATGCTGACGCCGATGGAGATGCTGACGCGGACGGAGATGCTGACGCGGACGGAGATGCTGACGCGGACGGAGATACTGATGCGGACGGAGATGCTGGGGCCTCTGGTTCTGGTACCGACGGAGATGCAGATCAGGATAGCGGCGTTACGGGTACAGATAATGGTGACTCCGCTGGAGATGAATCTGCAACAGGAGATAGTGAAGAAGCAGCGGCAGATGGAGAAAGACTGCCCGATACAGCTACAAACATCTTCACTATCGGATTAGCAGGTCTTGGTATTGCATTGGCTGGTATTTTAGCAAAAATGGCATTAAATAGAAGGAACAAATGGCAGTAATTACTATCTCCCCCTGTTATATGGGGGAGTATTTACATAGAATACCGATGCATAAAAGGAGGATCAGGCATGCCGGGGAAAATAGAAGAACAACTAAAAGAATTTTCACTGCTTAAACAGAGCCTGCTTTCTAAAGAAAAAGATATAATAGAAAAAAATTGTGGTTATTTTGGCAGAAAAGAGAAATTTATCGTGTTTCTCTCTGTTAGTGATGGCAAAACGAGAGCTTCCGTCTATTCCGCTTCTGCTAACACATTAGAAGCAAGCATTAAAATGGTGCAGCAGCTATGTAATAAAAATCATCAGCGTTCCCGTATCATTGGGGCCAGATTGGAAGCTGTTATTTCACCAGAGTCTATGAGTCTGGATGAATTTTTTGTGCTTTCCACAAAAACGAAGAAGAATTATCTGCGTAAAGGAATATCCTTTGACGAGCAGTTCAATCTTGCTTTTATGGAACAGGAAGTATTAAGCAATGCTTTTATATTAAAATCAAATAAAAAGCAGCAGGATGTTATTTCATTAAAAAATGTCAATGCCTATGCTAAAGCACATAGAGGGTTCAACTATCCAATTCAAGAACAGCATGTTAAACAAATTATATTATTTGATACGATAGGGTTTTTCTGCGGGAGTGACGAGGTTATAGAGCTGGAGAGCGGAGGGTTAAATCATGGCAGGAGGAAGCTGCCCCAGGCAGATGCAGACACCGTTTTCCAGGTTATAGAAAGCTCTTCCCGTTTTTTAGCAGGAGAAGTAAAAGAAAATGGGGCTTTCACTTATGGGTATTTTACTCACTTTTACAAAGAAATCAAATGGTATAACATGCTTCGGCATGCCAGCACAATTTACTCAATGATTGAAGCGTATACGTTAACGAAGAGTGATGATTTAAAAAACTCCATTGATCGAGCCATCGGCTATTTAATCGACGAGGGTATCGTTTTAAAGTCGCATCGAACATATGGTACAGCTGCCTATGTCGTAGACGAAAAGAACGATAATGAAATCAAGCTCGGTGCTAATGGTGTCGCTCTGCTGGCTTTATGTAAATATACAAGTGTATTTGAAGATACATCATACATGCACGTGATGAAAGCGCTCGGCCGAGGCATTCAGTCGATGCAGGAAAAAGATGGCCGATTTATTCATATTCTGCACGCAGAGGATCTTCAGGTGAAGGAAGCTTTTCGGATTATTTATTACGATGGGGAAGCTGCCTTTGCCTTAATGCGGCTTTATGCTCTGGATCGAGACGAAAGCTGGCTGAACACAGTGATCCGTACCTTTGATTATTTTATAGAAAATGACTATTGGAAACACCATGATCATTGGCTGAGTTATTGTACAAATGAGCTGACGAAGTATCTGCCGGAAGATAAATATTATCTGTTTGGATTAAGAAATGTAGAACGAAAACTGGAATTTATTTACCATCGTGAGACGACATATCCTACATTTCTGGAGCTGTTAATGGCAGCTCATCATATGATCGGAATGATCAAACAGCAGGGAAAAGAACATCTGTTGGAAGGGTTTCCGACAGATCGGGTTTATGAAACCATTGAAAAAAGAGCTTTATATCAAATGAATGGTTACTTTTTCCCTGAAACCGCGATGCATATGAAATACCCTGACAAAATTGAAGGGGCGTTTTTTATCAGACATCACTCATTTCGCACAAGAATTGATGATATTGAACACTATTTATCCGGCTATTACCACTATTATACGGAGTATTTAGGAGAGGAGAGTCCGGTGCAGCAGCAAAAGGAGATGATCCGGAGTGATTAGAAAGCTAACGTCATTATTGATTGTTGCCGGGCTTGCCATGCTGGGATTCAGTCTATATGAATATGTTTCCGTGCAGCAAGAGGAAGCTAGTACTGTCGGCGAAATTGAAGAGCTGCTTGATAGACCGGAAGAAGAACAAAGCAATTCCAGCTGGTTCTCGTTCTTTGGAAGTTCAGACCGTTCGTCTTCTTCAACACCTGCTGAAGAAGAGCAGGCTGATACAGAGGAAAGGGCAATCTCGGAAGAAGAAACCGAGGGGCAGAGAGATCGTGAATCAGAAGTGAATGAATCAGAAGCGGACCCTCCAGGTGAAAGCGAAATAGGTAGAAATACAGATTCTGCCCAGGAAATGGAAAGTTCATCTAATTCTACGGAACAGGCTGATGCATTTAATCCACAGACCGGTGAGGGTATAGCCCTTCTGCATATTCCATCGCTGGACGCCGAGCTCCCTGTTGTGGAGGGAGTAGATGCGAACAGTCTTCGTAAAGGAGTCGGACATATGGCGGAAACTGCACTGCCGGGACAGGGAGAGCAGATATTGTTATCCGGTCACCGGGATACAACATTCACTGATTTTGGAGAATTGGAAATTGGGGATCGGTTTATTGTCGAGCTGCCTTACGGGACTTATGAATATGAAATGAGGGATTCAGAAATTGTAGATCGAGAAGACCGGAGCATTATCCGTCCAATGGGGGAAGAAGTATTAACGCTTTCGACCTGTTATCCATTTCATTATCTTGGCGATTCGCCGGAAAGGTTTATTATCTATGCCTATCCTGTTAATGAATAAAAATAATACGAATAGTATGATGGTTTGTTTCATGACAAATCAGGCCGGCTCTGTATAAAGGGCCGGCTTTAATTGATTTATAGAAAGTACTTAGAAAATGGAGATTGTGAATTTAATAATTTGACTTCAAGAGAACAAAAAGGCCTGAAATTAACCGCCATTTCGAAATTCGTTGGGGGTCTGACTAGTGATTTTTTTAAATTGATACGTAAAATAACTTTGGCTTTGGAAACCGCAGTAATACGAAATATCCAAAATGGAGTACGTGGAATGCCTGAGAAAATGTTTGGCTTTATTTATTCTTTTATTTAATAGAAATTCCTGGATAGAATAGCCGGTATCTTTCTTAAAAGTAGTAGACAGATAGTTAGGATGGCGGTTACAGTGTGCTGCAATGTGTTTTAAAGATACATTCTCATGAAGATGTTTTTCAATATACTCTATGATCATCTGAGTCATTCGGGTGTAGTCCATAGAGAGATGACGTTTAATTCTTAACAGTATGGTTTTTAACATCTGCTGTTCGAGTGCCTGCCGGACCTGAGGGTTTTCAATATTTTTTTGGACTTCTATATTTTTAATCATCGATTCGCCCAATTTTATTGTTTGTAGAGGATCAAGGCCAGCTTCAACAGCTGTTCGGACAATAGTATTAACAAATACAATTAGGTTATTTTTGATGGAACGCACAGGAGTGTTTGCCAATGTGAGCAAATGGTAACGGTCAAATGCGGCCATCAGATCCAGTACCTGGTCATCTCCTATACTTAATAAATGTAGAAACTGCTGTTCGAGCTTAAAAGGAAAGGGCGTATAGTTCTCATCCTGCTGAAATATTTGATCCTCCGGCATGATATCTTCTTTAAAACCAGTACCTTTGTCATTCGCTGGGAGATAGGCATTTCTTTTAATCAGAAGCAGCATATCTTTTAAATAATTAACCTGTTTTGGTGTGCATTTGAGAAGATCAGAATTAGGCACTGCTTTATCTTTTGGCATTAGACCTGTTTGCCTTGTTTCTGAACCAGCTTCTTCTAATAGAAAAGGACCAACTACTATCCATTCCTCTTCGTGTGATGAGTATTTGGTTACAATAAAATGGAGACTGTCGGCATCTGATAGTAATTGGACGCTGGATAAATTATTTAATAAGGGATCTTCGATCAAACGCCGCTGAAGAGAAGAATGGTCAAATATATACGATGGACAGGCGGCAGGTCTTGCAAACCGTTTCTCACCTTTGCGATTAAATAAATATATGGGGAGCCGGGTGGTGTAATGAAAGAATGTCAGCTGTTTTGCAATAGGTTGAAGGTATGAAGATATCCCAGGTGGATTCACTATACTCCTCCTTACAAAATATTTATATATTTATAAAAATCTTAGAATGTTAATAAAGGGAATATTCTGAATATGGTACGGTTAATTACAAGAGTAACGAGACTAAAGATCTAGTTTAATTGTACCTTATTTTCTACTAAATACCAATAGTTACTTAATATGTAATATATCGGCATAAAAAAAGGACTGTCTGTAATACTCGGACAGTCCTTTTCTATCGATAAAAAATATAATAGTATTCATTTATCAGCTTGATACAATATTCTGCGCTTTTTCTTTGTCAAAAAAGTCCTGAATAACCTGCAGCTCATCGTAAGGTACCTGCTCTCCATTGACATGCTGGTAACCACCAAAGCCTAATCCAGTAATAAGTACCAGATCCCCTTCTTCTGAAAGCGATAGGGAGCGGTGAATCGCATGTTCCCGGAGAGGTTCTTTGTAAACATTCGGTGCATGTGGATCGCTGAATCCGGATACGACATCATCGGCCACTTTTTCCCGATCCACAAAACCTGGATGATCGACACTGACTACAAATGCATCTGCTTTGCCTTCCGCGGCTTTTGCCATTTTTGGTCTTTTTAGAGGGTCTCTTAGACCGATACCGGTAAGCATCAAAATAAGCCTGCGGTGTTTCAGTTTTTTGGCAGCTTCAATCACTAATTCAAGTGCATCAGGCGTATGGGCATAATCAAGAATGATTTTGTAGCGCGGATAATGGTCAATGACCTGGAACCGTCCCTCGGGCCCTTCAATAAATGGAAGCTGGGCAATAATATGCTCTTCTTCCATGCCCAAGTGCATACAGGCGCAGAACGAAGCCAGCAGGTTGGAAATATTGTAAGAGCCGAAAACCGGAACATGAATGTCATACCGGTTATGCTGCGTGACAATAGTCAATGATGTGCCGGTTTCATCTGGAACGATTTGTTCGGCATAGATATCAGCTTTTTTTTCAATGCTGTACGTTAATAGAGGTCCTTTAAATACAGCCAGAATATCATCAGCCATTCCTTCGTCATCAAGGTTTACTACTGCCTGTTTGGATTGGAGGAATAATTTAAGCTTGGATTGCTTATAATGATCCATCGTTTCATGAAAATCCAGATGCTCGGGTGACAGGTTCGTATGAATACCAACATCGAACATAATGCCGTGAAGCCGCTGCTGTTCGATAGCAATAGAAGTGGCTTCAAGAGAAACAGCCTTTGCCCCGTTCTGATATATTCTTTCGAAAATTGCATGCAGATCGGGCGCTTCCGGGGTGGTAGGCGTTGTTTGTTTAAAAGTAAGTTTACTTTGATGGTCCCACATTCCGGCTGTTCCCATAATGCCGGTAGGTACATTTAATCGATTGAGCAGAGTCCGTGTATAGGCAGTTACGGTTGTTTTGCCATTTGTTCCTGTAACGCCTATTGTTTTCAATGAATGATGCACGAAATTATGGAAAAATATTGAAAATTCTGCCATTGCAATTTTCGAATCAGCTACATGCAGAAAGGTAACAGATGGATAATGAGCGGTTAATTTCTCCAAAAAAGGTTTGTTTGAACCGACAATCATAGATGCACCATTTTTAATGGCTTCCCGGGCATACTCATGACCATCTGCCTGAGATCCAATAATACAAAAGAAAGCAGAATTTTTTCCGGCATCCGAAGAGTTATAGCACAGGGAGTCGACCTCCGTCTGTTCTGGTCCCCATATAGACGTAATAGATAGGTGCTGCTGTGCAGTTGTTAATGAGAAAAGCATAGTCACGACTCCTTTTATGAAATAACGTGCTTTTTTAAGCACTTTCCTGGTGTACAAATAATGTATACGAAAATAAAGAACGATCGGATCACTTAATATGTATAAATTGTTTTTATATACTAAATACCCTGTCCTGACCTTGTAAAAACGTTTTAGAAAGGTTATACAAAAAAACAGGAGATTAGACCGACACACGCTCAACATAAACCAGCTTTCCTAAGTATAAAACGCTATCCTAATAATAATCCAATGATTAAAAGTAAGGATTTTTTGCTGATAAATCACCTTTTTTCACATAAAGTTTACAAAAGAGCAGGACTTAGGTATAAAAAGAGCATGTAGATAAACAAAAACGAAAAGCTGAGCAGGGAGCAAAGGAGTATTTCACACAAAAAAGACCAGCCGTAAATCTATTGATTTGTCCATACAGCTAATGGCTGGTATTAATATGAATCAGGCAGTTCCCGGTCATACTGCTCGTGAATTTGTTCGAGTTCTTCGAGTACATCGTGAATGGAAAGCAGTACATATAAAATAATTACTTCACCGGAAAAGTGATGGTGGTAGGCGGACTCATTTGTTTCCGGCCATTCAAGCTGTACCTGGCGAAACGTCTGGTCGAGCTGTTCGATGATGGTATAATGTGACATCGGGATGCTCCTGCTTTTCTGCTCAAGGACGTTTGCGATGGAGTGAGCAGCCCGGCTGACGACTTCCTGCTTTTCTGGAAATAGAATAAAGTCATCGTCTTTAACCATAAATAAACTATGCGTATGGTAAATAATTCGTTCCAGCGCATACAGCTGTTCTTTTTGATATGTAAAAAACATCATATCTTTGTCGCTGTAGCGATGGTATTTCCACTCTTTTTTCTGATGGGAAATAAGTTCAATCGAAGCATTAAGCTGCCTCTGCATATCAGAAAAACGTTTTCTTGTGTAATTCCTGGATTCGCCGCTTTCTACAATTTCAGCTATTTTCTCAAGCAGCAGCCGGCCGGACTGAGAAAACAGAACCTCATTTTTTTCAGCCACCATTCTGGAAAAATGGGGTGGGAGAATCATAAGATTAACGATCGTAGAAACGCTGATCCCAATAAGTGTCGTGCCGGCCCGCTGGATAAATTCAATGAGGTACGGTGCTTCTGCGACAGGAATCATTAATACAGCTGTAAGAGTAGCCACGAGAATTCCAGCTTCAAGACGCAGTTTATAACATATGTAAATCGTCAATACAGCGGCCAGAGTGAATGCCAGCGCAGTCTGACCGAATAAAATAAAGATCCTAACGATAAGGCGGTGCCTATTAAAGTAGCGGGGAAGCGCTGCAATCCTTTTTGAACACTGTCAGCCGCTGTTGGCTCGAGTGTTACGATGGCAGCGATAACAGCAAAAGCGGGCGGCAGATTAAAAAAACCGCAGATAAGGACTGTGATAAAAACGGCGAGTGCTGTTTTTATCATCCGCTCCCCTCTTATTTTGGAAACCCATTTTTTTATCATTGTAAAACGCCTTCCTGCACGAATATCTTTTCCAGTATAAAGGAAAGAAATAGAGATGTCTCGGTGCTTCAGGGAAAACGGTTTCGGAATGTTGTTAAGTAAGGTACGCTGAAACAAGAAAAGAATGGTTCCAGTAAATTAACTTAGAGGAGGAGCATCTATGAAAGCAGTAGGGTTTTATCAATATCTTCCAATAGAAGAAAAAGATAGTTTTTTAAATGTGGAGGTTCCGGATCCGGTGCCGGGGACACACGATCTTGTTGTTCGTGTGAAAGCAGTTTCTGTGAACCCAGTAGATACAAAAACGCGAATGTCCAAAGGGCCGGAGGTTACAGAAGAAGAGCCGCAGATTATTGGATGGGATGCCTCGGGTATAGTAGAATCTGTCGGAGAGCACTGCCAGGTTTTTAAGCCGGGCGATGAAGTGTTCTATGCCGGAGATAAGTCACGCCCTGGAGCCTATGGGGAAAAACATATCGTCGATGAGCGAATTGTCGGCAAAAAGCCAAGACAGCTCAGTTTTGCCGAGAGTGCAGCTGTTCCACTGACTGCCATCACCGCCTGGGAAGGCATGTTTACCCGGCTTGGTATAAGTTCAGAGAAGGATCAGTATAAGTCTATTTTAATTATTGGCGGTGCAGGAGGAGTAGGGTCTATTGCGATCCAGCTGGCCAAATGGGCCGGACTTCACGTTATTGCTACTGCATCAAGACCGGAGACAGAAGAGTGGTGCAGAAAAATGGGAGCAGATGAAGTAATCAATCACCGCGAACCGATCCTGCCTCAGCTGGAAACTCTCGATTTTGAAAGCGTCCCCTATATCTTCTGCCTGAATGATACCGCCTACCACTGGAAGAACATGGTGGATTCTATCGCTCCTCAGGGGAAAATATGCTCTATCGTTGGTTCGAAGGAAGCGCTTGACCTTTCCCAGCTGCAGCACAAAAGCGTTACGTTTGCCTGGGAGTATATGTTCACAAGACCGATGCATCAGACAGATGACATGATCGCTCAGCACCGTCTGCTTACAGAAGTCAGCGAACTTCTCGATAAAGAGGCGCTGCAGACGACGCTGACAGAGACGCTGTCTCCACTTGAAGCCACCACGGTTAAAGAGGCTCACAAGAAGGTAGAGTCTGGAAAAATGATAGGCAAAATTGTTATAGAAGTACAGTAAAGAAGGGACCGCGGCATGGATGAGGCTGCGGTTTTTTCTGTCTGTGAACTTTATGTGAAAACATTCACAAAAGCTTGCAGAACAAATAGAAGCGTACTATACTAGGGTTAACAAATAAATGTGAATCATTTCACAATATATGTGAAAACATTCACAACAGGAGGAACTACGATGAAAATAGCAGTTATTGGCTGCACCCACGCGGGCACAGCAGCTATTACCAATATGATCGAAATGTACCCGGATGCTGATATTCATGTGTTTGAGAAAAATGACAATATATCTTTTCTATCCTGCGGTATTGCTTTATACGTGGGCGGAGTGGTAAATGACCCGGACGGACTATTTTATGCATCACCAGAAGGAATGGAAGAACTGGGTGTTCATATGCATCTTGAGCATGAAGTGCTTGACGCGGATACGGCTAACAAAACCCTTCTCGCCAAAAACCTTCAGACAAATGAAGAGACAGAATACCCGTTTGATAAGCTTGTGATTACAACAGGATCATGGCCGATCACCCCGCCGATTCCGGGCCGGGAGCTGGATAACATTATGCTTTGTAAAAACTTTAATCATGCAAAACACATCATTAAACAAGCAGAGCACGCCGAAAACATTACTGTTGTCGGAGCCGGCTATATTGGTATTGAGCTTGTAGAAGCATTTGAAGAAGCCGGTAAAAAAGTAACTCTCATTGACGGAGAAACGAGAATTCTAAATAAATATCTGGATCCTGAATTTACCGCTCCTGTACAAAATTCTTTAGAAGCGCGCGGAGTCAACATGGTCCTCGGGGAAACGGTCCGCGAGTTCAAAGGAGAAGAAGGAACAGTACGGAAAGTGCTGACATCCAACGGAGAATACGATACGGATATGGTCGTTATGTGTATTGGCTTTCGTCCGAACACGGATTTGTTCCAGGGAGAAGTAGATATGCTCGACAACGGTGCGATTATAGTAGATGAATATATGCAGACCAGCCAGCCGGACGTGTTTGCTGCAGGAGACTGCTGCACGGTACCGTATAACCCAACAGGGGGCAATGCCTATATTCCTCTTGCTACGAATGCAGTCCGCATGGGTACACTTGTTGCGCACAACCTCGAAGCTCCTGTACTGGCCCACCCCGGCACCCAGGGTACTTCCGGTCTGAAAATTTATGAGCATCAAATGGCATCCACCGGCCTGACAGAAATGGCAGCAAAACAGGCTGGGTTTCATACGGGCGCGGCGCTGGTAGAAGATGATTACAGGCCGGCGTTTATGCCGGACAACGCAACGATTAAGCTGAAAATTGTGTATGACATGGATACGCACCGGCTGCTTGGAGCACAGGTTATCTCCGAAGCAGATTTTACCCAGTCCATCAATACGCTGAGCGTGGCGATTCAAGAGAGAATGACGGTAGAGCAGCTGGCGATGAACGATTTCTTTTTTCAGCCGCACTTTAATAAGCCATGGAATTATTTAAACATGGCGGGTCTGCAGGCAATGAAAGATATAAAGGCACATGCATCTTTACAAAAAACAGTCCAGACCGCAGTATAAGAGCGGCTTGATTAAATTAGTGATGAAAAAGCACGGCTTCCGGCCGTGCTTTTATTTATGTCCAAATAAAGGCAGTATAAAAATTCATACTGTAAAGAATAGTCATTAAGGTTTCAACCACCAGAAAAAAAGGTAAATTATTTAAGATGAACAAATGAAACACACTGGAATCACGCATAAAAGAAAGGATGTACACCATGAAAGCAGTTGGATTTTTTGAATCTCTTTCTATTGATAACAATAAAAGCCTGCAAAATATAACAAAAGATAAACCGACAGCCGAGGATCACGATATCCTCGTTCGGGTAAAAGCAGTATCTGTTAATCCGGTGGATACCAAAGTCAGAATGTCGGGTGAAGAAAAGACCAGTGAAGCACAGGTTCTTGGATTTGATGCGGCCGGCGTCGTAGAAGAGGTGGGTGAACGCTGCCAGCTTTTTAAACCGGGCGATGAAGTGTATTATGCCGGGGATGTAAGCAGACCTGGTACAAACAGCGAATTTCACCTGGTTGACGAGCGGATAGTTGGCAGAAAACCAAAAAGCCTCAGCTTTGCAGAGAGTGCCGCCATGCCTCTAACGACGCTTACGGCATGGGAAGGCCTGTTTGAGCGGATGGGCATTTCAAGTGAAAAAGATAAGCGTAAGCCGGTGCTGATTCTGGGAGGAGCCGGAGGCGTAGGTTCTGTAGCAATCCAGCTGGCAAAGCTTGCCGGATTGGAAGTGATTGCTACTGCTTCGCGTGAACAATCCGCAGACTGGTGCAGAGAATTGGGCGCAGACCACATTATTAACCATAAAGAAGAACTTCTTCCGCAGCTCCAGCAGGCAGGTTTTCCGGATGTACCTTATATTTTCTGCCTGAATGATACCGCGGGACACTGGGAAGACATGGCAGAAATCGTAAGTCCTCAAGGAATAATCTGCTCGATTGTAGAAACAGAAGAGAAGCTCAATCTGACTCTGCTTCAGCACAAAAGCGCAGCCTTTGTCTGGGAGTTTATGTTCACACGCTCTTCTTATATGACTGATGATGTACGGGAACAGCACCGTATTCTAAACGAAGCCGGTGAAATGATGGATAAAGGGGTGCTTCGCTCCACTTTAACGGAAACTCTTTCTCCTATAGACGCTGAACACATCAGAGAAGGCCACGAAAAAGTAGAATCAGGAAGAATGATTGGAAAAGTAGTGATAGCAGAAGACTAGAAGGAGGGCACGGGATATGAAAGCCATCGTAATTGAGCAGTATGGAAACGAAAATGAATTTAAAGAGGTAGAGATGGACAAGCCGGTGCCAAAAGCAGGCCAGGTATTGATTGAAGTGAAAGCAGCGTCTGTTAATCCGCTTGATTGGAAAGTAAGAGAGGGATATTTAAAAGACAGGCTCCCTCTTCGATTTCCGGCTATTTTAGGATGGGATGCAGCCGGAGTAATTGTAGAAACGGGCAGCGGTGTATCTGCTTTCAAAAAAGGTGATGCTGTATTTGCTAAAACCGAAACCAATGAAAGCGGAACCTATGCAGATTATACGTGTATAGAAGAAGAAAAGCTGGCTAAAATTCCAGAACGTCTGAGCTTCTCGGAAGCCGCTTCTGTACCGCTTGCCTGCCTTACCGCATGGCAGGTGCTCAATGATGTAGCAGATGTTCAGGACGGCAATAATGTATTGATTCTCGGCGGAGCCGGCGGAGTAGGAACCTTTGCTGTTCAGATAGCCAAGCATAAAGGCGCTTATGTGGCCGCTACGGCAAGTGAGGAAAATCAAGGATTTTTAAAATCGATAGGTGCAGACCTCCCTATCGACTATAAGTCAGATAATCCTGCTGATCTGTTAAACGATGTTGACTTAATATTTGACCTCGTTGGCGGTCCGACGGCAGAAAAAGCGCTTCCTGCTTTAAAAGAAGGCGGGCTTATTGTTTCCGTTGCTGGAAATCCGGATACGGAGGCTGCCCGGAGCCGAAACATCCGTACGGCGTATCATTCTATTCAAGCCAGCGGCAGACAGCTTCAGGAGATTGCTGCACTGCTTCAGCTTGATATGATCGTTCCGGTTGTAACTGAGGTGCTGCCGTTGACCGCTGAAGGAGTAAAGCAGGCTCATCAGTCCAGCCAGGACGGCCATGTCCGCGGCAAGCTTGTTCTAAACAACCAGAAATAAAAGTGTGTTACTACTACTAGGAGGGGTTCCATGTTTGGACTGGATAAGAACAAAAATGCAGAAGGTGTCATTACGTGCAGTTTTCCGTTTGTGAAACCGAAAGCAAAAAAAGAAATGGACGGCCAGGTCCGTTGTCAATTATGTACCAGTGGAGGTAAGAGTCGGAGAAGATTACACAATGGATGAAGATGCCAAGCTGGAAGTGTATTTCTCCGAAGACGATGATCAGAAATCAATCGAAGACATGATCGAAGTACTCTCCACCTGTGGTATACAACGGAATTATTAAACAAATGTATGCAAATGAAGAGATTCCGGCGCAGGAGCACATTAAGTTTTTTGAAAAGCACACAGATAATACGATTGATACAAAAAAAATCGTAAATGAAATAAAGATGTCGTGGAACGAATCGGAACAGTGTTATGGTCCTGCAGGAGAAGTAGAAAAAAAGGTACGCGAAGACATGATGAAATAAGCACGTGCCAGGCAGAATCCGTATCCCGGATTCTGCTTTTTTTACGAAGAAAAAAAGCACAGGTCTCTGCTTTTGAGCGAAGGGAATGGGTATGGTAAAATACTTAGACACTCGAAGAGAATAAATAATAGAAGGGAGGAAGAAAAGTGCGCAGAATTCTGACGTTTCTAAAGCCTTATAAAATAGGCGTGGCTATTGCTTTGTTTGTCATGCTGGTAGAACTGTCCGTGGAACTGCTGCAGCCATTTATCATAGCTAGAATTATTGATGAAGGAGTCATGCAGGAAGATCTTGGTGTCGTATTTCAGCTCGGAGGTCTTTTGGTCGGGATGTCATTGGTAGCCTTCGCAGGAGGTATTGTCAGTTCTTTTTACGCAGCTCATATTAGTCAGAGTGCCGGACTGGATATCCGAAGCCGGGTATATCATAAAGTCCAGGCCTTTTCTTTCTCCCACTTCGCAGCTTTTCAGACATCAACGCTTTTAACGAGAATGACCAATGATGTTACTTCTATTCAACAAACTATTTTTATGAGCCTGCGCTTTTTTCTTCGTGCCCCGCTTCTTGTCGCAGGAAGTGTGGTTATGGCGCTGGTCGTAAACTGGCAGCTGGGCATGCTTTTTTTAATTACGGTTCCAATTATTCTGGGGTTTCTTTTCTGGGTGATGCAGCGGGCGGATACTATGTTCCGGTCGGTCCAGGCAAAGCTTGATACCGTAAACCGGGTGATGCAGGATAATTTGTCACGTATCCGCCTGATCCGGGTGTTTTTAAGACAAAATGTGGAAAAAGGCCATTTTACCGACTCGGCAAAAGACCTGCGTTTTCAAACTGTATCGGCGCTGCGGATGGCTGAATTAACGATGCCGGTTATTCTATTGATTATGAATGCCACGATTATCGGAGTTCTATGGTTTGGAAATATACAAGTTCAGGCCGGCGGGGCGACTACCGGTGAAATTGTCGCTTTGGTTAACTACGCCACAAGAATGACGGGAGCTCTTTCTATTTTCGGCTGGATTATTATGATGGTCTCCAGAGCAAGAGCCTCTTCGGTACGGATTGGAGAAGTGCTTGATACCGAAACGAAGCCCTTTGCGGATACGAAACGGACGTCGGCGCCTTCTGCGGTCAGTGGAAGACTCACTTTTGAAAACGTTTGGTTTCACTATCCGGACACGGAGATGCCTGTGTTGGAAATGTGAATTTTGATATAAAAGCCGGAGAGAGAATAGCCATTCTCGGTGCTACCGGTTCCGGCAAGACCTCTTTGTTTCAGCTGATTCCCAAGCTGTATGAAGCTGATTCCGGCACAATAAGGCTGGACGGCAAAAACATAAGTGACATAGATACGGCTGACCTGCGTCAGCACGTAGGATATGTTCCGCAGGAGCCATTTTTATTTACAGGCACTATGAGGGAAAATATTGAATGGGGCAAAGAAAATGCCACCGATGAAGAGATTGAAAAAGCAGCAAAACGTGCCCAGATCCACGATATGATCGCCGAGCTGCCTGATGGATATCAGACAAGAGTCGGCCAGAAAGGCGTTAACTTATCAGGGGGACAGAAGCAGCGGGTGTCGATTGCGCGTGCCTTTGTAAGGGAGCCGGCAATTTTACTGCTCGATGACAGTACAAGCGCTCTCGATGCGGGCACGGAAAAAAAGCTCATCGGAGCTCTTCAGGAATATGCGTGTACGACTCTGCTTATTACACAGAAAATCAGTACAGCGATGAACGCAGACAGAGTCTTTCTGCTGGAGGACGGTACGATCTCTGCGCAGGGAACGCACGAAGAGCTGTTAAAACAATCCGAACTGTACCGGAAAATTACAGAGTCGCAGCTTGGAAAGGGGTCGGCGTCTTATGTTTAAGCAGATAAAAGACCCGTTTACCTACTCCAGGAAAAAGCTTGGAGCCATGTACGAGGAATATGCCCCAAGGGCCGATCGTCCGAAAGTGCAGAACTGGCGGCAGACGCTTAAGAGATTGTGGGCATACTTAACGGTTAAAAAGTGGAAGATTGTCGTTATTATCATTATGATTGCTTTGAGTTCCGCTCTTGCTCTGCTTGGTCCGCTGCTCGTCGGGATTGGTATTGACCGTTTTATTGTTTCGCAGGATGCCTCGGTCGTCGGCGTGTTTCTCCTGACGCTCGCTGTTGTTTATATTCTGCACTCGGTTACGGTGCTCATTCAACAGTTTATGATGATAAGCGTTGCGCAGGAAGCGGTTTTTCAAATGCGCCAGGATCTGTTTCACCATCTGCATGATCTGCCGATTCCGTTTTTCGATAATAGACAGCACGGGGATTTAATGAGCCGTGTGACCAATGATATGGATAATATCAGCACGACATTAAACAGTTCCATTATTCAAGTATTTACAAGCCTGCTGACGCTGATCGGCACGTTTGCTGTTATGATCTGGCTCAGCCCTCTGTTGACAGCTATTACGCTTACTATAGTTCCATTGATGGCACTCGGGTTGAAGTGGATTACGAAACGGACGAGAATTTTATTTAAGGCCCAGCAGCGCAGGCTCGGAGATCTTAATGGATATATTCAGGAAACGATGTCCGGCCAGCGCATGATCAAATCGTTTTCCCAGGAGCCAAGAGTGCTGGAGGAGTTTCAGCATAAAAGCGTGGAGTTAAAGCAGGCAGGCTTTTGGGCGCAGACGATTTCGGGATTTATTCCAAAGCTGATGAATACTCTTAACAATGTCAGCTTTGCTTTAATAGCCGGAGCCGGCGGTTTTTTGGCCATTCAAGGTGTCATTACGATAGGTGTTATTGTTGTATTCGTCGAATACGCGCGTCAATTTACGCGCCCGCTGAGTGACCTGGCGAACCAATTCAATACGATTTTGTCTGCACTGGCCGGAGCCGAGCGGGTATTCGATATTATGGATGAAGACAAAGAGGAAGAGCCGGCAGGAGAATCTCCGTGGAAGACAATTCAGGGAGAAGTATCTTTTTCTCATGTGAGCTTTGCCTACAGTAAAGAAAGCGGCCAGACGATTAAAGATATCAGCCTGCAGGCGCGTCCCGGAGAAACGGTGGCGTTTGTTGGTCCTACCGGTGCAGGAAAAACGACCCTTATCCAGCTTCTCTCCCGTTTCTATGAACCGGGCGAAGGACAGATTACGCTTGATGGAGTCGACATTAACAAAGCGTCAAGGATTCATCTTCGGCAGCAGATGGGATTTGTACTTCAGGAAGCCTTTTTATTTCAGGGCTCTCTTCGGGAAAATATCCGCTACGGCCGTCTCGATGCGACAGATGAAGAAGTGGAAAAGGCTGCAAGAGAAGCAAACGCCCATAGCTTTATTAAGCGGCTGCCTAACCAGTATGATACGATTCTGCAGCAGGACGGAGAGGGAATCAGCCAGGGGCAGAAACAGTTAATTTCGATTGCCCGGGCACTGCTGGCTGACCCGAAAATTCTCGTCCTTGATGAGGCGACGAGCAACGTGGACACTATTACAGAAGTAAAAATACAGGAAGCACTGGAGCGCCTGTTAAAAGGCAGAACGAGCTTCGTTATTGCCCACCGGCTGAACACGATTCAGCAGGCAGACCAGATTATTGTTCTTCAGGACGGCTCTATTACGGAAAAAGGATCACATGAGGAGCTGATGAAGCAAAAAGGTTTTTACCAGAAGCTTCAGGTCAGTCAAATGGAACACGTTGTAAGCTGAAAACCCGGAGCACATAAAAGCGTCCCGGGTTTTTTTGCTATTCTGATAAGCCGAATGCTTCAGCAAGAAGGGTGTACGAACGCAGGCGGGCTTCATGATCGTAAATGTTAGTAATAATAAGGGCCTCGTCCGCCTGATACTGGCCGGCCAGCTTTTCAAGCTTTGCTTTGACGGATTGGGGCGTACCTACAATAGTCCGGGCACGGTTTTCCCTGATCCGCTTTTTATCATCCTCCGATAAGCGCTGCTGAAACAGTTCATCTGGGGACGGCAGCTTTGTACTGGTGCCTTTTTCTACATTTAGAAGCCATCTGTCCTGGCTCAATGCGAGCTTATCTGCTTCATCCTGAGTCGGAGCACACACAACAAAAATGCAGAAATTAACCGCCGGGGAAGGGAGCCGTTCGCTCGGAACAAAATTCTCCCTGTATGCTTTCGCCGAATCCTCACCCTGGGTTGGGTTAATAAAATGGCCGTATGTAAAGCCGGCACTGTTTCTTGCTGCGTGTTTGGCACCACGGGTGGAGAGGCCAAGCACCCATGTTTCCGGAAGGAAAGTTGTCATAGGGGAAGCTTTTATAGAAGAATAAGGGTGGTCACTTGGCAGGCTGCTGTCGATAAATCCCTGCAGGTCTGCCAGAAGCCTTGGAAACTCAATTAAATTTTTCTTGACGCCATCTGTCAAGGCGAGACGTATCGTCTGACCGCCTCCTGGCGAGCGGCCGACTCCGAGGTCGATGCGGCCTGGAAATAATGCTTCGAGCATTTTAAAGTTTTCGGCAACTTTATACGGGCTGTACTGCGGAAGCAATACTCCGCCGGAACCGACACGAATACGGCTTGTGCAGGAAGCCAGGTGGGAAATTAATATTTCCGGCGATGTGCCGGCCAGGCCGCTTGTACTATGATGTTCAGCGACCCAGAATCGTGAATATCCAAGTTTTTCTGTATGCCGGGCAAGCTCTTTCGTATGAAGAAGTGCTTGATGAGCATCAGATCCGGAGGGAATAGGGGACTGGTCCAATACACTTAGTTTCAAAAAAACGCAACCTTTCTATCCTAATTTACTTCCATTATTGATTGGTTTATCAGGCTGAATCAGTATAACACCGTCTTCTGAATACAACACTAATACGAGTACTTCGGAACGGAAGCCGGCAATTCGGCGGGAAGGGAAATTAACAACCGCCAGTACCTGCTTTCCGATAAGTTCTTCTTTTGTATAAAGGTCTGTCAGCTGGGCGCTTGATTTTTTCCGGCCCAGTTCTTCACCGAAATCGATCCATAATTGATAAGCAGGCTTTACTGCTTCGGGAAAGCTCTCGGACGCAGTGATGGTGCCGGCGCGTATATCAAGTGCGTTGAAGTCATCTACAGACGCCATAGGTATCGCCTCCTGGAAAAAGTATAGCACGAGCCGGAGCGGATTTTTAGAAAAAAGCATGAATCCGAAACAAAATGGGAATAAGGGGCAGGACAACCAAAACGGGAGGCAGACATTATTATGATAAAACAAAAAGAACTTGGCACGTATTCTGGAAAGGCGTTAACGGAAATAGAAATCTCTAATGACAGCAGACTCCGAATAACGGCATTGAATCTGGGGTGCCGGATCAACGGCATCTATTTAAAAAATGAAAAAGGGGAAGAAGAAAATCTGGTTCTTGCCTATGAAGACCCTGCTGATTATGTAACGGATGGAAACGCACTTGGAGCAGTAGTCGGCCGCGTGGCAGGAAGAATACCGAACGCTGAGGCGAAAGTGGAAGGACAGAAGTATTCTCTAACGAAGAATCATGGGGAACATCATTTACACGGGGGAGAAACAGGATTTGCTGACGTACTCTGGGACGTAGACATTCAGGATGACGAGAAAAAGCCGGCAGTTGTATTTTCCTATATATCAGAAGACGGGGAAGAAGGATATCCAGGGCGGCTGAATGTAAAGGTTACGTACACTTTGGAAGAGGACAAGCTGACAATGGACTATAAAGCCTCCAGTGATCAAGCGACACTGGTCAGTCTAACGAACCACAGCTATTTTAATTTAAGCGGAGACCTGCAGAGCTCCGTTTTGAATCAGACGCTGAAAGGTCCGGCGGAAGGAGTGCTTGAAATGGATGGAGAAATGATTCCAACAGGAGAAGTACTTCCCGCAGCAGATCTGTTTCCAATGAAGCAGGGAGAAGCAATCAATGCGGTGAAAAAAAATGATCACCCGCAGCTTTTGTTGGCCGGCCGGGGACTGGATCATTTCTTCATCTGGGGTAATACAAAGGAAGATATCGTATTTGCAGGAGATACAGGAATCAAAATGACTGTGCAGACAACCGAGCCCGGAGCGGTTATCTTCTCTGCATCCCAGATGGGGGAAGATTTGAAGCTGAAAAATGGCTCATCCTTTCCATTTGCCGGCCTTTGCATTGAAACCCAGCGTCTGCCTGCTGGCTTTTCGAAGCAGGGAAAAACCTGCGAATTAAAAAAAGATGAAACGTATCAGGCGTCCACAAGCTTTCACTTTGCTCCGCGTCTAAAATAAGATTAAACCGCAGGTCCTCTTAAGGGGCTGCGGTTTTTTTGCGGCATTTTCCAATAGGTTAAGAAGGACGTCGCGGCACCCAGTCGAATATTTTACCGCTTTCAAAGATGAGAATTACTTCGTCGAGCCATTCGTAATACTCTACAGCCCCTTCAAGCTTATCTATATCCATATGTATCATCTCGGTGTGCTCCTCGCGTTCACATAAAAGCAGCAGTCTGCGCAGTTCTTTCAATGCCTGGAGGGCTGCCTGGTGATTATTATCTGTAGCTTCCCTCCAGCGCGTAACAAACACAGACGTAAATGACTTGTACCAGTCCTGTTCCGTTTGGTATAAATCCTTGCGGACGCCTTTTTCCCATACTCTTTCCACCATGGAAGCTTCCATTAATGAACGAATACCCGTACTCATACTCATTTTGCTCATGCTGAGGGCGTCGCTCATCTCGTCCAGCGTCATCGGGCGCTCGGCAAAAAGAACAGTCCCGTAAAGGCGGCCGTTGGTCTCTGATATATTATATAACCCCATGTTCTGAGCAATGACTGAAATGAACTGGTGTCTGATCTGTTCCAGCTGTGTTAATGCCGGCAGCTCCCCTTTTTTATCCATACACACACTCCCTGATTAAACTGCACATTACGTTCAGAATAGCAGATAACCTGTAAAGGGGGTAATGAGATATAAGCAGGGAAAAGCAGGATATAGGGATTATCCATGTGATAGGACAGATGTAAAGTGCGTACAGTATATATTTTATAAAGAATATGAGCTTATATACGCTGTTTTCCGATTTGCGCCATTTTTCCTACAATTGTATAGTAATAGAGAAGCATGAAAAAGGGCGCAGGCTTGGATGGAAAGAGGGAAAGATCATGGCAGTAAAGATAAAAGTAGAAGAAATTACGAAGATATTCGGGAAAAAACCGAAAAAAGCACTGGAGCTTCTGGACCAGAATATGTCTAAAGATGAAATCTTAAAAGCGACGGGGAATACCGTAGGAGTGAACAAAGCCTCTTTTGAAGTAGAAGAGGGAGAAATTTTTGTTATTATGGGTCTTTCCGGAAGTGGAAAATCCACCCTGGTGCGATTATTCAATCGTTTAATTGAACCAACGACCGGAAGCGTCTGGATTGATGGAGAAGATCTGGCAAAGATGGATGACAAAACGCTTCGGGATGCAAGACGTAAAAAAATGAGCATGGTTTTCCAAAAATTCGGTCTTTTTCCATTCCGGACAATTCAAAGCAATGTAGAGTATGGTCTTGAAATTCAAGGCATGGATCCGGCAGAGCGAAAAGAAAAAGCCGGTAAATCTCTGGAGCTTGTAGGTCTGCAGGGGTATGAGAACATGCATCCGGACGAGCTTTCCGGCGGAATGCAGCAACGGGTTGGACTTGCACGTGCGCTGGCCAATGACCCGGATGTGCTGTTGATGGATGAAGCGTTCTCCGCGCTCGATCCTCTTATTCGAAAAGATATGCAGGATGAGCTACTCGATCTGCAGGGAAAAATGCAGAAAACGATTATCTTTATTACACATGATCTAGATGAAGCACTTCGGATCGGAGACCGCATTATGATTATGAAAGACGGTGCGGTAATCCAGACAGGAACGCCGGAGCAGATTCTTATGCATCCAAAAGATGACTATGTGGAGAAATTCGTAGAAGACGTGGACCGCTCAAAAGTATTTACGGTTGAACACGTAATGTCCCGTGCTGAAGCAATAAACATAGAAAAAGAAGGACCACGTGTAGCACTGCAGCGTATGAAAGAAGGTAATATTTCCAGTATATTTGTTACAAATAAACAAAAAGAACTGCTTGGCGTCGTCCACTCGAGAGATGTCTCCCGTTTAGTGCAGGAAGGGAAAGACAGCGTGGAGGAAGTTATTGAAAGAAATGTGCCGACTGTTGAAAAAGGAGCCGTACTTAAAGAAATGATGAATATGCTTACGTATACCAATATCCCTCTTGCTGTCGTAGAGGATAATAAATTAAAAGGCATAGTGTTCCGTGGCTCGGTTATGGCCGCACTATCAGGCGGGGAGGTAATCGAGCATGGAACTACTTCCGAAACTGCCGCTGGCAGCATGGATTGATGCGTTTGTTGAATGGCTGACAAACGCTGAGTTTTTCTTTGATTCTCTCACCAGCGGGATTGGCTGGATTATCAGCTCGATCGAAGCAATATTCACGCTTCCGCCAACCTGGCTTCTTCTCGCTATTATTGTACTGCTTACTTATTTTCTTGCGGGAAGGAAAATAGGATTAACACTCTTTGTGCTGCTGGGACTGTTCTTAATAGATAACCTCGGTTTCTGGAACGACATGATATTAACCCTTTCTATTGTTCTTACAGCTTCTATTATATCCATAGTCATTGGGGTGCCTATCGGTATTTGGATGGCAAAAAAGGGATTGGTGGAAAACGTAGTAAAACCTGTTCTGGATTTTATGCAGACGATGCCCGCCTTTGTTTATCTTATTCCTGCAGTAGCTTTCTTTGGAATAGGTATGGTACCAGGTGTAGTAGCTTCCGTAATCTTTGCGATGCCTCCTACCATTCGTTTTACGAACCTCGGTATCAGGCAGGTATCGACTGAAGTGATTGAGGCAGCTGACGCATTTGGATCCACTGGATCGCAGAAGCTCTTCAAGGTACAGCTTCCGATGGCGAAAACAACTATCATGGCAGGTATTAATCAGACCATCATGCTTGCATTATCCATGGTTGTTATTGCTTCAATGATCGGGGCCCAGGGCCTTGGAACGGCTGTATACTTTGCCGTCGGACGAAATGATGCAGGCGGCGGTTTTGAAGCCGGTATCGCCATTGTAGTACTCGCCATCATTCTGGACCGGTTAACGCAGAGCTTTGGATCAAAAGCTAAACAGTAGTTTATCTCCATTTTTTGGAGTAAACATATATTAAAACAAAAAGGGAGCGGATGAAGGTATGAAAAAGAACTTCAAGTATGTTGGTTTAACAGCAGGTCTATCCTTAACGGTAGCTTTGGCTGCATGTGGAGGCGGCGGCTCTGATGATGCAGAAGAGCAGGAAGCCGGTTCAGAAGGCGGAGAAGAGAGCAGCGAAGAAAGTGCAGGCGGCAATGTCGGCGAAGAGATGGATTATACCATCACTGGTATTGATGCCGGGGCAGGCGTAATGGCTGCGGCCGAGCAGTCTATAGAAGATTACGGCCTTGATGACTGGAACCTGCAGTCGAGCTCGGATGCCGCTATGACAAGCGCATTGGATGATGCGATTTCCAACGAAGAACCAATCGTTATTACAGGCTGGAATCCTCACTGGATGTTTTCAGTATATGACTTGAAATACTTAGAGGATCCGGAAGGCTCCTTTGGGGAAGCGGAAGATATTCATACTATCGCACGTGAAGGATTGGAAGAAGATGCTCCGGAAGCCTATG
>NZ_JALBWT010000045.1:0-35862 GCF_023845525.1 Sinobaca sp. H24 | reverse complement strand
GCTGTATTACAGGCAATAATAAGCATTTTTATGTCTTCCTCAAGCAGACGGTCGATCATCTCCCACGTAAAATGCCCTGACTTCCTCTACAGGACGTGGTCCATATGGGCATCTGGCAGTATCACCTATGTATACCATCCTTTCCTTCGGAAGTTGTCTTGAAATTTCCCTTGCTACTGTGAGGCCTCCAAGCCCCGAATCAATGACTCCAATCGGTCTTTCCACGCTTTTCCCTCGATTTCTATTAAAATATAAGTTTCTTATTTTGTATCGGCTGTTTCATTTTCAGTGTTATCTTTCAGCTGATTCATTTTCTCCTGCAGAGCTGCCATCCCTTGTTCAATAGAACTTACTTCTTCCGGTGACATTTCCGATAAAACGCCTTCTAAATATATCTGACGTTCATTAATAACATCTTTAATGATGACTGTTCCTTTTTCCAGAAGATGAATTCGTACGACGCGGCGGTCTTTTTTATCTTTCACACGTTCTACCAGCTCGTTTTTTCCATCCTGTCGATCAAATCAGTCGTTGTACTGCAGGCCAGATACATCCGCTGGGAAAGCTCGCCGATTGTCATATCCCCCTCTTCCTGCAGCCATTGTAAAGCAACAAACTGCGGTGGGGTAATAGGAAATTCGTTTAAAATTTCTCTTCCCTTCTGCTTTACAATATAGGAAACATGCCGAAGCGACTTTTCTATTTGAGACACTTGTTGTCGATTCACCACTGTTTTCCTCCCTTCCTTTCGGGTCTCTGTATATTTTCGCTTGTTTCACTCTTTATTGCAAGTCGTATGAAACAAAATCCATTAGACAACTTCATGTACCTGCTTTTGCTTTTATCCATACAGAAAAAAGCTGTCTCCCGAAAGAGACAGCTTTTCATTACATCTTTTCTGTAATAAATCCACGTTTTTGAACGAGCTCAGCAATTTCATCAGAAGTAGACAGCGTCATCGCTTCTTCTACTAGTGATTCTGTGTCTTTTTTGGAAAGCTGGCGGATCTGGCTTCTTGCAGGAAGTACGGATGTCGCACTCATACTGAATTCATCCAGTCCAAGACCGAGCAATAGCGGAACAGCTGTAGCTTCTCCAGCCATTTCTCCACACATGCCGGCCCATTTGCCTTCTTTATGAGCAGCATCGATAACGTTTTTAACCAATCTTAGAATAGCCGGGTGATATGGCTGATATAAGTGTGCCACTTTTTCGCTCATCCGGTCTGCAGCCATCGTATACTGAATCAAGTCATTCGTACCAATGCTGAAGAAATCTACTTCTTTGGCAAAAATCTCTGCGGCGGCGGCAGTAGAAGGAATTTCGACCATAATACCGACTTCAATTGTATTACTTACTTCTATACCAGAAGCCGTCAGCTCTTCTTTTACTTCCTGAAGTAGAGCTTTAGCCTGTCTTACTCTTCAATAGCAGCTACCATAGGAAACATAATACTAAGCTGCCCGTAAGCACTCGCGCGAAGAAGAGCTCTCAGCTGCGTCTTGAACATGTCTGTTTTCTCAAGGCAGAGGCGGATCGCACGGAAACCTAGAAATGGGTTCATTTCTTTAGGCAGATCCAGATAAGGAAGCTCTTTGTCTCCTCCGATATCCAGCGTACGGATAACCACACGTTTGCCGTTCATTTTTTCCAGAACCGTCTTATATGCATCAAACTGTTCTTCTTCTGTAGGCAGCTCATCGCGTCCCATATAAAAGAAATTCTGTGCGGTAAAGGCCAATGCCTTCTGCGCCGTTAGCCAGAACCCCTTCCATATCCTGAGGCGTGCCGATATTAGCGGCAAGCTCAACATGGTGCTCATCTTTTGTTACAGAAGTTTCATTAATAAGTTTTGCCCATTCTTCTTTTTTTGGCGGGCAAAAGCTTCTTTTTTCTCTTTGTATTCCGAAATTGTCTTTTCATCAGGATTAACCAGGATAGTGCCTTCCAATCCATCAATAATAACAAAGTCTCCGGTTTTGATAGAGGCCGTAGCATCTTTTGTCCCAACTACAGCAGCCACTTCCATCGACCTTGCCATAATGCGGAATGAGAAGTTCTGCCCCCGATATCTGTGGCAAATCCTTTAATGTAAGCTAAATTAAGCTGGGCTGTGTCAGAAGGAGTTAAGTCTTCTGCAATGATTACTGTTTCTTCACTAATTTCAGCCAGATTTGTGTTTTCCATTCCCAACAGATGAAGAAGAACCCGTTTTGATACGTCTTTAATATCTGCAGCACGTTCTTTCATGTACTCATTATCCATGCTCTCAAACATGGAAACGTACATATCGGATACTTCTTTCATTGCGAATTCTGCATTGACGCCTTCTTTGACTTTTGCTTCAACAGCATCAAGCAGTTCAGGGTCTTCCAAAACAAGCAGATGGGCAGAAAAATTTCTGCCTTATCTTCGCCCATTTCTTTAAGTGTTTTATCTTTAATTGCAGTAAGTCTTCTTTGGCAGTCGCTACTGCTTTCTTATAGCGGGCTGCTTCCTCTTCAACGTCGGACACGGTCTTTTTTTGGATATCCATATCAGGCTGCTCCAAAATGAAGGCCGGTGCCATTGCGATGCCTTTAGAAGCGGCAATTCCTGTCAGGCTCTGTGACATTACTCCCCAAGCCCTTCTTTACTACTTCTTCAATAGCATTCATTGCTTCGTCTTCGTCAGATCCGTCAGCTTTGATTGTTACTTCTGCACCTTTGCCTACTCCAAGAGACATTACTCCCATAATAGACTTTAAGTTACGGACTTGCCATTGTACTCTAATGTAATATCAGAGGAAAATTGGCCCGCTTTGTTTACCAGCTGTGTAGCAGGACGTGCGTGGATCCCAGTGTCGTTCGTAATATTGAATGTTTTTCTTTCATGTCAAATTCCCCTTTTCTTTACTTTCATTTATATCGCTTTCATAAACATACTAAGTATTGACCGCAATGGTCAAGTAAAAGATAAATAGTTTGTCCATGAAATGCCGGCAGCCAAGCGCCGATTGATTTAAAAAAAGCATGAGTATATACAGCTGAGACCCCTTTGTATTCTGCAGATAATACAGGGGGTTATAACAGCTTTTCCCTACTCATGCCTGATCTAATCAGTTACACGCTTATTTGCTGGCATTGTGAGCGAATATTTATCCAACGACTATTTTAACACTTGTCATTTCCATAGACAAGCAACTTATTGCAAAACAAATGAAATAGCAATATGGTTCACTGAAGACTGATCATTCGTTCTTTATCCTCATCACTCCAAGGGAGAGAAGAGCCTGTTTCTTTGGATATTTGAACGACAGCGCCGCGCCCTGTTAAGCATCTCTCGCCGTTTGTGTTCTTCACCAGATAATGAACATCTGCAGAGCTGTTACCGATTCGGGCTATCTTCATATACACTTCCAGCGATTCATCAAAATATACCTGTTTTATATAATCGCAGTGCATATCAGCTACTACAATCATTTTTTCTGAATCAGGAGCGAGCCATTGCTGCATCAATCCGACTTCTTTGAAAAATGCAAGCCGGACTTCCTCAAAGTAAACAAATGCATTTGTGTTATTTAAATGCCCAAAAGCATCCGTTTCGGAAAACCTTACTGTTACCTCGTTATAAAAGGAGAAGTCTTTCTCCCATTTTGTCCAATCTTCAATATAAGAAGGTGTACTCATGTATATGCTCCTTTTCTATTCGCAGCTATTCTGATCAGTATAAGAAAAACCGATGCAGGTATAACCTGCACCGGCCAAATTTTAACTATTATTTATCACTGCCGAAAAAGCTCTTAAAGGACTGAATGTTTGTGTCTCTATTCAGAGCGGCAATAGAAGTTGTAAGAGGAATACCTTTTGGACACGACTGCACGCAGTTCTGCGAGTTACTGCAGCTTGAAATGCCTCCATCGCCCATCAGTTCTTTTAAGCGTTCTTCTTTATTCATTTCTCCAGTTGGATGGGCGTTAAACAACCTCACCTGAGAAAGAGCTGCCGGTCCGATAAAGTCGGAATTATCATTTACGTTCGGGCAGGCTTCAAGGCAGACACCGCAGGTCATACACTTAGAAAGCTCATAAGCCCACTGGCGTTTGTTCTCTGCCATTCTAGGTCCTGGTCCTAGGTCGTACGTTCCATCGATCGGAATCCAGGCTTTTACCTTTTTAAGCGAATCAAACATTCTGGAACGATCAATTTGCAGGTCACGAACTACTGGGAATGTTTTCATCGGTTCCAGGTGAATCGGCTGTTCCAGCTGATCAACAAGCGCTGTACAGGACTGGCGCGGCTTGCCGTTGATCACCATGGAGCAGGCACCACAGACTTCCTCCAGGCAGTTCATATCCCAAATAACAGCGGACGTTGGATTGCCCTGGGCATCCACCGGATTCCGGCGGATTTCCATAAGTGCCGAAATAACATTCATGTTCTGACGGTAGGGAATTTCAAATTCCTGCTTGTATGAAGGTTCATCCGGTCCTTCTTGTCTAGTTACAACAAACCGGATTACTTTATTTTCGGTCTTTTCACTCATTAACTTCCGGCCCCTTCCTTTTTACCTGCTTTTTTCTGGGAATAGTCGCGTTTACGAGGCTTTATAAGAGACACATCGACTTCCTCATATTCAAATTCAGGTCCCTTTTTCGCAGGGTTGTATTTCGCTTTCGTTGTTTTCAAAAATTCTTCATCATTACGATCCGGAAATTCCGGCTTGTAGTGTGCGCCGCGGCTTTCGTTTCTATGATAAGCACCCATCGTAACAACCCTTGACAAGTTCAGCATTCCTTTTAACTGGCGTGTAAAGGATGCTGCCTGGTTGCTCCATCTGGACGTATCATTAATATTGATGTTTCCCAGCGATCCAGAAGCTCCTGGATTTTTTCGTCTGTTTTGAGAAGCTTTTCATTATCACGTACAACTGTTACGTTGTCCGTCATCCATTCGCCAAGCTCTTTATGAATCACATAGGCGTTTTCTTTGCCGTCCATGTTCATAATTTTTTCAAACTCATCTACTTCCTTTTGCTTCGAGCGGTCAAAAATCTCACTGCTCATGTCTTCAGCAGATTTCTCCAGACCGTTCATGTATTCTACTGCTTTAGGGCCTGCAACCATTCCGCCGTATATAGCTGACAACAGCGAATTCGCGCCTAAACGGTTTCCGCCGTGCTGGGAATAATCGCATTCACCGGCAGCAAACAAGCCGGGAATGTTCGTCATCTGGTCATAGTCAACCCACATGCCGCCCATGGAATAATGAACAGCAGGGAAAATTTTCATTGGTACTTTACGGGGATCGTCTCCCATAAATTTCTCATAGATTTCCATAATACCGCCAAGCTTAACGTCAAGCTCTTTTGGATCTTTATGAGATAAATCAAGGTATACCATGTTTTCACCGTTAATACCGAGCTTCTGCTCTACGCAGACGTCGAATATTTCACGGGTCGCAATATCACGCGGTACGAGATTTCCGTAAGCCGGGTATTTTTCTTCGAGGAAATACCACGGTTTACCGTCTTTGTATGTCCAAACACGTCCGCCTTCACCACGGGCAGACTCACTCATCAAGCGGAGCTTGTCATCTCCGGGAATAGCCGTAGGGTGAATTTGAATAAATTCCCCATTGGCATAGTAGACGCCCTGCTCATAAAGAGCTGCAGCGGCATAACCTGTATTAATCATTTTGTAGATTTTCCGAACATAATTCCCGGTCCGCCGGTAGCCATGATAACCGCATCCCCGCGGAACGTCTCCACATCGTGGGAGCTCAAATTCTGTACGGTTACCCCTCTACAGGCGCCTTCATCATCAAGAACCGCGGAAAGAAATTCCCAGCCCTCGTATTTATTAACAAGCCCTGCTGCTTCATAGCGTCTTACCTGCTCATCAAGCGCGTATAAAAGCTGCTGGCCGGTCGTTGCTCCTGCAAATGCTGTGCGGTGGTACTGCGTGCCGCCGAACCTTCTGAAATCAAGCAGTCCCTCTGCTGTCCGGTTAAACATAACACCCATCCGGTCCATTAAGTGAATGATACCAGGGGCTGCTTCCGTCATAGCTTTAAACTGGAGGCTGATTGGCGAGAAAGTCGCCGCCGTATACTGTATCGTCAAAGTGCTCCCATGTGGAATCGCCTTCCCCTTTTGTGTTAACAGCGCCGTTGATACCGCCCTGTGCACAAACAGAGTGCGACCTTTTTACAGGAACAATAGAAATAAATCGACTTGAATGCCCGCTTCTGCTGATTTATTGTCGCCATCAGGCCTGCAAGGCCTCCACCGACTACGATGATTTTGCCATTACTCATAATTGACCCTCTCCTTAATTAATTGACAGTCTAAGGACTTATACAAATGCAAAAATGGATCTCAGTCCAATGATGGTTAACACAACGAACAGTCCAATTGTTGCATAAGTGGAGATCTGCTGGGAGCGCGGGGTAACTGTAATGCCCCAGGTAACCATAAATGACCATAAACCATTAGAAAAGTGGAATGTAGCTGCTACGACACCAAGAATATAGAAAACGAGCATGAAGGGTTACTTAGTATTGATGCCATCATATCATAATTTACTGTTTCACCAAACATTGCAGCAATTCTTGTTTCCCATACGTGCCATGTAATAAAGATAAGCAGAAACACACCGGTTATACGCTGAAGCAGAAACATCCAGTTACGGTAGTATCCAAAACGTCTTTGTTCGCTTTTCCCTGAAATACAATAAATAGTCCGTAAATAGCATGAAACAGAATGGGAAGAAAAATAATAAATATCTCTAAAAAATAGCGGAATGGAAGCTGTTCCATAAAATGTGCAGCCTGGTTAAAAGCTTCTGCCCCCCGGGTGGCAAAATGGTTTACGATAAGTGCTGGATAAGAAATATTCCAATTGGAATGACTCCGAGTAAAGAGTGGAGTCTGCGGTTAAAAAATTCACGGTTTTCAGCCATGCAAATATCCTCCTAAATTAATTCCATTTTTGTTGTTGATTCCTGATGCAGCTTCTGCTTTTTTCACCATCCCTTTAAACCGAAACGAAAATGCCCCACAAAATAAAACAGCCCATGTACAAAGCTGTTTGGTTGTCACCTTATGTAATGGAACAAAAAACAAAACGGTCATTTCAAGTTCGTTGCCATTCAGAAAAACGAAAGCAGTGCAGGATACATAATGATTTATCCAGTATTTACGTTTTTCGTAATCACAGCGCGCATTGTACTTCAACACATTTATTGTACTCCCACTTTTCCAGTGAGTCAAGAAAACGGATACATGGCTTTATAAGTAAAATATACAAAAACCCCTTTCCCAAAGTATATATACTAAGGAGAAAGAGGTTGTTATTGTTACCACTATCCAATAATAATACGCTCAGTCGGATATTTATAATAAGACTTCGTTTCTTTTCTTTTTAACGAGAGCAGAAAGGCTAGAATGCCCACCCGGCCGACAAACATCAGCAGCATCAAAACGAGCTGGCTGGGTCTTGATAAATCATCTGTAATACCCGTTGTTAAGCCGCATGTCCCGAATGCTGAACTCACTTCGAATATAATATCAATAAGCTCTACATTCGTATTATTCTGTTCCAGGGCACTTATACAAAGAACCGCAGCGAACACCACCGACGAGAAAAAATGACAAAACGATGAACGCTTTTTGTTTATCCTCTGGATGAATCTGGCGTCCAAACACTTTTACTTCTTCTTTACCAAGTGCAAAGCTGCGTATGGTTAAAAACATGACAGCAAGCGTTGTGGTTCTCAAGCCGCCTCCCACACTCGAGGGACTTGCTCCGATAATCATTAATGAAGAAACAAATAACAACGTAGGCAGTGAATAGGCTGACACATCCATGGTGGAAAGCCCCGCGCTTCTGGCACTGGCTGAATGGAATATGGCTGATGACACTTGTTGGTGCCAGGCCATGCCCTGATAGTAAACGTTCGCTCCAGCAGCAGAATCCCTATTAACTCCTATAGCGAAAACAAGAAAATAAGTGGTAACCGTAACTTTTGTGAAGAGGCTGAAGCGGAAGTCCTTGCTGTTGGAAGAAAAATATTCCCGGATCTCCATTAATACAGGAAAACCAATCGCCCCGGCAAAGATAAGCAATACGACAATCAGCTGCACATAATAATCATCTGCAAAAGGAATCAGCGATTGGCCGGTCACATCAAACCCAGCGTTTGTGAAAGCCGTTAGTGCACCAAACGCACCCTGATAATAAGCCTGGCCCACCGAGTCGAAATATTGTATATAATAAGTACCGAGAATAAGTGCTCCTACCGCCTCAATAGCAAGCGCGAGAAGAAGTATGTTTCTCATTAACTTTACCATGCCGGAAAACTGGTATTGGTTTTGATCTACCATAATTAGAAGCCGTTGAGACAGATTAATTTTCCTTCCCAAAAGCATCCATACAAATGTGCCCAGGGACATAATTCCGATACCGCCTACCTGCATAGCCAGTGCCAGAAAAAACACACCTGTATAGCTAAGCGTTTCAGAGACATTAATAACGGTGAGCCCGGTAACGCTTACTGCCGATACAGAGGTGAAAAGGGAATCAAGATAACCAACCTCCATTCCGGGCTTATGGGAGATCGGCAGCCACAGAAGAACGCTGAACAGAAGCATTGATACAATATATGAAAAAATAATCATTCTAAAAGGTGTCATAAATGCATTAGTAATTTTTTTCATGCCTCAACCTCCGCTGGATTTCGGACATCAGTATATCATTTATGCTTTTTATAATCTATAGAGATTTCAGCAGGAAGCTTGTATAATTAAAAACAGAAAAGGAGGCTTTTATGTCAGACACGAACAGCACTTCTCCTGCATTTGGTTATGCCCTTCTTAGAGAAACCCTTCTGCCGGAAATTCTTGGGCATGACGAACCTGAAATATTGTACTGGGCCGGCAAGTCCCTTGCCCGGAAATATCCCTGTACTTCTGTAGAAGAGATTATGGAATTTTTTAACAAAGCTTATTGGGGAAACCTGAAGCTTGTTAATGAAAAGAAACGCGAGCTGCAGTTAAAGCTTGAGCCGACCTGCGATACATATTCTTTTCTACTGGAAGCGGGATTTCTGGCAGAACAGTTATCCACGCTCAAGCAAGCGGCAGCGGAGACGTATTTAGAGGAAAAAAAAGAAGATTATACGTTTTCTGTACGCTGGGATAAAGAATAGAATAGTATAAGAAAAGACCGCTGCGTGTTTATCTGCAGCGGCTCCTTTTTTATTTAGGCTCCGGCGCTTCATGAAGCCGCTTCAGCAGTTCTCTTGAAACACTGTCCGGAATAGCTATAGCTCTGAAATCATCCACAGTAGCTGCTTTCATATTTTTCATCGAACCAAAGTGCTTTAAAAGCGCGCGCTTACGCTTTTCTCCAACACCAGGAATATCGTCCAGTACAGAGGAAAACATTGTTTTTCCTCTCGTCTGCCTGTGAAAGGTAATCGCAAAGCGGTGAACTTCGTCTTGAATACGCTGCAGAAGGTAAAAGGATGAGCTGTTCCGTTTTAACGGCACGACTACAGGAGGATCTCCCATAATGAGTTCAGACGTATTGTGTTTATCATTCTTCGCCATACCTGCCACCGGCACATTCATACCCAGCTCATCTTCTATCACGCTCAACGCAGCACTCAGCGTCCCTTGCCGCCATCTACTAATATTAAGTCCGGAAGCGCCTGTCCTTCTTTCAGGAGTCTTGTATACCTCCTGCGTATTACTTCTTTCATGGAGGCGTAATCGTCCGGGCCGGTAACGCTTCTCACTTTATACTTGCGGTAATCTTTTTTTAAATGGCTTTCCATCCATAAATGTGACCATGGCGCCACAGGATCTGTTCCCTGAATGTTGGAGTTATCAAAGGATTCTATTCGATGAGGCATATCAATCTGCATAGCCTCCGCCAGCTCTTCTACTGCTTTTACTGTTCTCGCTTCATCGCGCTCAATCAGGGAAAAACGTTCCTTTAACGCATGAGCTGCGTTTCGTTCTGCCAGCTCTACCAGCTCTTTTTTCTTACCTCTGGCCGGTTGTATTACTTTTATCTCCAGCAGCTGGGCCGCCATTTCCTGATTGATTCCTATTGGAATAAAAACTTCTTTAGGCTTCAGATGATCTTCCCGCAGATAAAACTGCCCTAAAAACGTTAAAAAATCTTCTTCCGGTTCCTGATAATAAGGAAAAACTGATACATCCCGCTCATCAATCATTTTGCCGCTTCGGATAAAGAAACCTGGACGCACATCCAGCCTTTATCTACAGAATAAGCAAAAATATCACGATTCACCGTATCATTAATGTTCATTTTTTGTTTTTCCATTACTGAATCAATGTGATGAATCTGATCACGTAGCTCCTTGGCCCTTTCAAAATTCAATTCATCAGAAGCTGTATGCATTTTCGTGCGCAGATCTTCTTTTACCAGCTGATGACCGTTGTTTAAAAACTTCGCAATATCCTGCACCATTTTCTGATTCGTTTCCTTGGAAACTTCGAACTCACAAGGGGCAAGGCACTGGCCTATGATAGTAAGGCAGACACGGTCCGGCATCGTCGGCATTTCCGCATAGGATAAAGCCGGTCGAGCAGTTTCTTTGTTTCATTGGCCGCTCCGGCATTCGGATAAGGGCCAAAATACTTAGGCCCCGTCCTTTTTTATTTTTCTTGTAGTAATTAAACGAGGGTGCTCTTCCTTGGTGATTTTAATGTAAGGGTAGGATTTATCTCTTTAATAGTACATTGTACTTTGGCTCATATTTTTTGATTAATTCATTTCCAGAATTAAAGCCTCGAGATTGGAGGAAGTAATAATGTATTCAAAATCAACTATTTCCCCGACCAGGCGCTGGGTTTTCCCATCATGGGAGCCTGTAAAATACGACCGCACTCTATTTTTTAATACTTTTGCTTTCCTACATATATACAGTACCATGCTTATTTTTCATTAAATAACAGCCCGGCTGATCCGGAAGCACGGTTAATTTTTCTTTTATTGTATTCAATTCCGTAACACCTCTTCACTTCATTCTTCTCTCGTAGTATAAAGCGAAAGTATGTTTGTGTGCAAAGAATCCTTCCTTAAGTATAAGGAAAAGCCGCTGAACATCATTCAGCGGCTTTATTATCCTATTTAAAATGTGTTTATTTAATAATTCAACAAGCTGTTCTTTTGGCTGAAAGCCTACACCTGGTCTACAACTTCGCCGTCTTTGAAAAAGAAGAGTAGGATACTCATTACGCCGTATTTGCCGGCTGTTTCCTGATTTTCATCAACATCTAATTTAGCGATCTTTATCTTGTCGCCATTTCTGTATCGATTTCCTCGAGTACTGGAGCGATCATTTTACATGGTCCGCACCAAGTAGCCCAAAAGTCCGCCAATACAACGCCTTCAGACGTTTCTGTTGAAAAGTTTTGATCAGTAGCTGTTACAATTGCCATTTGTGTGGTCCTCCTTTAAAAGTAGCTTTATTAAGCTAATGCATATTATAGCATTGTGTATAAATTGTGGCTAATAGATTGCCTGTATATTGTTTACCCGCTCTTTTATTGTCTAAACACGCAGACGTCTCACGAAAAGCCCGCCGGCTTCGGCGGGCTTTTCTTTAAGAAGCTGTAACTTTTTTTAAATTCTTCGATAAGAGCAGGAATAACATCAAACAAATCGCCGACAATGCCATAGTCTGCTACTTCAAATATAGGTGCTTCGGATCCTTATTCACAGCTACAATCACTTTAGAATTGGACATACCAGCTAAGTGCTGAATAGCTCCGCTGATGCCTGCTGCAATATAAAGGTCTGGTGTTACCACTTTACCCGTTTGTCCGATTTGCAGCGCATAGTCGCAGTAATCTGCGTCACAAGCGCCGCGCGAAGCTCCGATGGCTGCACCAAGAACATCAGCCAGTTCTTCAAGCGGCTTAAAGCCTTCCGCACTTTTCACTCCTCTTCCGCCGGCTACAATGATATTGGCTTTGCCAAATCAATACCCCCGTGCTCTTTTTCACTACTTCTTTAATGATGGTCCGCAGATTAGTAATGGTAAATGTTTTTGTATCGATATTCCACTTTCTGCTGCTGTCCGCTTCCAAAGCCGGAATATTGTTGGGACGGATCGTAATAATAAAAATCCATCGTCTACAGTCAGCTTTTCAAAACGCTTTACCGGAATAAACCGGACGGATGAAGTGAGCATCCGCTCCATCTCCTTCTATATCAACGCAGTCAGTAATAAGCCCTGAGCCCAGCCTTTCTGGAAAGTCTCGGCGCCAGATCCTTACCGCTCGATGTATGCCGATGACAAGTCCTTCCGCCTGCTCCTCTTCACATACCTGTTCCATTGCCTGCATGTAGGCATCTGTAGTGTACTGCTTAGTTCCTCCATTTCCGACACTATGACACGGTCGGCCTCCATACTGAATCATTTTTTCCGCATGGGACGCAGCGCCTTCACCAAATAGTACACCAACTACTTCGCCGTCTTCTGCTGCCCTGCGGCCTGCTGCTATTGCTTCAAACGTTACATTTCTTAATTCATTTTCCTTCGTTTCTCCCAAAACAAGAATTTTTCTGCCATTATGACCTCTCCTTTATATAACTTTTGCTTCTGATTTTAATAATTCCACCAGCTGCTGTGCCTGTGACTCTGTTGATCCTTCAAGTACTTTCCCCGCTCCTTTTTTCCGGAGGCAGAAAGCGGTCAACGGTCGTTGTTTTCGCTGCAATATCTTCTTCATCAAGGTCAAGATCATCAAAATCGATCGTTTCCAGCGGCTTTTTCTTTGCTTTCATAATTCCGGGCGAAGCGATATCTAGGATCATTCAGTCCCTGCTGGCAGGTAACCAACAGCGGCAGAGATGTTTCCACAATTTCTACATCACCTTCTACATCCCGTTCAATTGTTACTTTAGTGCCGTCAATATCCAGCTTTGTAATCGTCGTTACCTGGTTCATCTGCAGACCTTCCGCAAGTCTGGAAGCTACCTGCCCGGCTCCATCATCGACAGCGACGTTACCACCAAGAATAATATCGGCTTCCTTGTCTTTAAAATACCGCTGTTAACACTTCACCGATAGTGAAATGATCTATAGCTTCATCCATGTCCTCCATGTTTAAAAGCACAGCTTTGTCTGCTCCCATCGCCAGGGCAGTGCGGAGTTCTTTTTCCGCTTCTTCTTCGCCTACGGTCACCACCGTTATTTCGCGCCATGTGCCTCTTTTAAAACAATGGCCTCTTCAAGCGCGTATTCATCGTATGGATTAACAATGAACTCCGCCCCTTCTTCATCAATGCGGCCATTCTCAATTATTATTTTTTTCCTCCGTATCAAACGTTCTTTTCATTAATACAAATATGTCATGCTTTATTCCTCCCTGGTTTTTATTTGTTTTTAAAAGATGGCTTTCGTTTTTCAATAAATGCCTGAATCCCCTCTTTTGCATCTTCACTGGCAAACGCCCTGCCAAACAGCTCGGCCTCTTTCTGCTTCCTTCTTCTCTGGCAGGCGGATAGCATAGCGGAGAAGCTCCAGCCCCATCTTTGTGGTTATTCGGCTTTTCGAAGCGATATGACCGGCGATTTCAACAGCTGCTTTAACATGCTCACCTTCGGGCACTGCTTTATTTTACCAGTCCCCAGCGTTCGGCTTCTTCCCAGTGATAGGCAGGCCGGTCAATATCATTTCTCCTGCTTTTGGACGACCTACCAGTTCAGGGAGCCCTTTGACTCCCCGCGTAGCCTGGAATCAGACAAAGCGTTGTCTCTGGCAGGCGCGAGCTTTGCTTCTTTTGTAAAACTCTCAAATGGCATGCCATTGCCATTTCCAGGCCGCCGCCTAAAGCCGCGCCATGGATGGCAGCAATCACCGGCTTTGTAAGGGCTTCCATTTTGTTGAATACCTTTTGTCCATTCGTTCCTAAATCTGAAAAACCACTACTGTTTTCTACATTTGTAAATTCCTTTATATCCGCACCAGCTGCAAAAAATCTACCTTCACCGTATAGTACGGCTGCATGAACTTCCTTATCGGCCTCAATTTCATCAAGAACATCGCTTAGTTCTGAAAGGACCGAGGCTGCCAAAGCGTTTGGCCGGCGGCCTCTCAAAAAGATGTGGGCGATATTATTTTCCACCCGCCATTGTAAATGTTCCATTATCATCCCTTCTTTCTACTGTTTTGCCCGGACCGTTGCTCCAAACCCCTGCAAAAGCATGGAAGCAGTAGGAACGGCTAATTCATTCAGATCATATCTGTATTCATTCATTATCCAGGTAGTAACGACTTCATCAATTGTTCCGAAAATCATCTGCCGCGCCAATTTCTCGTTTAAATCCTCCGAAAAGACGCCTGCCGCTTTTCCTTCTTCAATCAGCCCATCCAAATAAGAAGGTATTCCTTTAAAATGTCATTGATCTGCTTGCGCAGGTGGCTGCTGGACTGCCTCAGCTCGAGCTGCGTTACGATTGCCAGGTTTTTGCTTAATGAGAGCTGGCGGAAATGGTTGGCTACGAGCGAATGCAGTTTTTTTCGACCGACAGCCTGGATGTAAGCTCATCTTTAATATTCGAGATAAACTGGCCCATTTTCTCTTCAAATACGGAAATCAGGACATCCTCTTTATTGTTGAAGTATAAGTAAATGGTGCCGTCTGCTACCCCGGCACGCTTCGCTATCTTTGATACCTGGGAATTGTAGTAGCCGTTTTCGGCTATTACATCTACTGCCGCTTCTATTATTTGCTCGTATTTGGGACCTTTTCGTTTCCCCATGGCAGAACGCCCCTTTTACAATGTATTAATAGTGAATGACTGTTCATTCATTATATGTCTAGCTTCATCATAGATAATATTCAAGTGTGTCAAGCGTTATTCTACAGATTTTCAGCGTTAAAAAAAGCCCGATGTTATGACCGGGCTTTTCTCCAGCGGATTTAAAAGGCAGCAGCGTGGATCAGCTTCCTTTCTGCATTTCTTTTGCTTTCGTATTCTTTTCCTCTTCTTCGACAAGAACCCGTCTAAGCACTTTTCCAATAATTGTTTTTGGAAGTTCTTCTCTGCGTTCAAACAATCTTGGTACTTTAAAAGAAGCCAGATGCTCCCGGCAGAACGCTTCGATTTCTTCGTCCGTGGCGTTTTTTTCCATCTTTGAACACAAGGAAAGCTTTTACAGTCTCTCCGCGGTATGGATCCGGCACCCCGATAACAGCCGCTTCTTTTATTGCTTCATGTTCATACAGCACTTCTTCAATTTCTCTAGGATAAATGTTGAAACCGCCGGCAATGATCATGTCTTTTTTTACGGTCTACAATATAAAAGTAGCCTTCTTCATCCATATAGCCCATATCTCCGGTCAGAAACCAGTTTCCGTGAAATACAGCTGCTGTATCCTCCGGCCTGTTCCAATAACCTTTCATCACCTGAGGACCCTTCAGCATAATTTCACCAATTTTGCCTGCCGGAGCCGGCCCTTCCGTTTCAGGATCATAGATAGCAGCCTCCGTATCCGGCCATGGGATCCCTATACTTCCTTCTTTGCGTTTCCCCCAGATAGGGGTTGATATTGCAACCGGCGATGTCTCCGTAAGCCCATAACCTTCTACAAGCTTTCCACTGTCAGTTTCTCAAACGTCTGCTGTACTTCCAGCGGCAGGGGAGCTGATCCGCTCAAGCAGGCTTCAATAGAGGATAAGTCATATTTATTAATAGTTGGTTCATTAATCAGTCCGACATACATAGTTGGTGCCCCTGGAAAGACCGTTACTTTATGCTTTTGAATGGCCTTTAAAATAGGAACCGGTTCAAAACGGGGAACAATAATCATTTTAGCTCCGTGCATAATGCTGATATTCATAACTGTCGTCATCCCGTATACGTGGAAAAAACGGCAGCGCTGCCATAATCGTTTCTTTTTTCCGGTCAATACCATACATCCAGGCACTGCTCTGCATCGTATTTACTACTAAGTTGTAATGCGTGAGCATCACTCCTTTGGCTGGACCAGTTGTACCGCCTGTATATTGGAGAAGAGCAATATCTTCTTTTGGATTAAAAGAAATATCCAGCTTTTCCGGTTTCGCCTCAGCCATTATTTTTTTCAGCTGGTGCGTCGTGCTGTCATACACGACCTGCTTGGCAAGAGCCGCGTTTTTACGCTGCACGAGCGGATACAAATTCTTTTTAGGAAAGGGAAGGTAGTCTTTAATACTTGTTACAAGAACATGCTCAAGCGATGTTTTGCTTCGGACGGCCCGAACACGCGGATATACTAAATCCAGACATATCATAACTTTTGCCTGAGAATCGTTCATTTGATGCTCCAGCTCGCGCTCCACATATAGCGGATTAGTCTGCACCACAATAGCACCCGCCATCAGCGCACCATAATAACAGATCACGGCTTGAGGGGAGTTCGCCAGCATAATCGCTACTCTGTCTCCTTTTACTACGCCCAGCTTTTGAAGCTGGCTGCTCAATTTAAGAGCCTCTTCATATACTTCACTGTAAGTCATATCTTTCCCCATAAAGTGAAGAGCTTCGCGGTTTGGCTGATTCGCAGCCGTTTCTTCCAGATAAGAGTGCAGCGTTTTTTCATCATAGGAAATACTTGTTGGTATTTCCTTCGGGTAATGCGAGAGCCATGCATGTGTTTCTTCCATATTAAATCCCCCTTTTAAATGTGGACACAAAAATACGTCTAGAAGCACTCTATACTCTTATTATAGTGGAAACGCTTACAATTATAAAGAGGAAAATGTAAAAAAATGGGCTGTGCCATACGGCATGCCCATTCTCTATCAAAGCGAAGAAAGTAAATAGATACAGCCTGCTGCAAAAACACGGCACAGCAGACAAGTAATATTTTAGCTAACCGCTCCATTATT
Source organism: Sinobaca sp. H24 (assembly GCF_023845525.1). Taxonomy (NCBI): domain Bacteria; kingdom Bacillati; phylum Bacillota; class Bacilli; order Caryophanales; family Sporolactobacillaceae; genus Sinobaca; species Sinobaca sp. H24. The sequence continues at coordinate 18,965 of NZ_JALBWT010000045.1, read as the reverse complement.
TCCCTCCTTCTATCAGCTTAAAATTCCTGCTCCTATAACGAAGGAAAGTCCGACGGAAATCACAAATGCAATCAGTCCGACCGCTCTGTTATCTTTCGCAAGCTCCTCGTCCACTTTAAACATCGGTGTTAAAAACTCAAATACGAGATAACTGATAATTAACAGAATAAAGCCGAGACAGCCCCACACAATCGTTGTGAGTATCTGATCGTTATGAAGGATGGAAAAATGAAGAATATTAGCCACTCCGAATATTTTCCCGCCGGTGGCAAGTGCCACTGCGATGTTGCCTTTTTTTATTTCTTCCCAGTTATTATAGGGAGTTATCGTTTCAAATACAGCTAAAAATACGATAAGGGAAAGCAAAGCTACGCTGTAGTTGGCAGCAGTCTGTCCGAATGGTGTCTGCAGTATAGCTTCCAGGCCGGCCACCTTCCTTTCACAGTCTCAGGTGGTCTGAGTATTATTTTAATTCAGCAACCGTATTTCCAATGCCGCCTTCATTCATGCCGCCGTCGCGTGTACTTTTTACGCTTGGGTGTTTTTTTAAGTACTCTTTTACCCCTTTACGGAGAGCACCCGTTCCTTTTCCATGAATGATATGCACCTGTCCATACCCTGCAAGCACCGCTTCATCCAAGTATTTCTCCACTTGTCTAAGGGCGTCTTCATACCGCTGGCCCCGCAGATCCAGCTCAGGTTTTACCGGGGCGCTGGTCGTTACCGACCGGACATTGCGGAGAGGAGTTTTTTCCTTTGAACTGCCCAGTTTTTCCATATTGCTTTTATTAACCGTCATTTTCATGATTCCCAGCTGAACCTGGAATTCATTTTCATTGAGCTGCTCGAGCACCTGGCCTTTTTGTCCAAAGCTCAATACTTTTACTTCGTCACCTGGTTTTATGGAATCTATTTTCTCAGCCTGTCTTTTTATTTGTTTCATTCGTTTGGTAGGCGCAGGCTGTGCTTTATCCATTCGGGACTTGGCATCAATGAGCTGATGCTCTTTGACGTTGTATCCCTGCTTTTCCAGCTCCCTAAGCTCGCGAATTATATCCTCTGCCTGTTTCTTTGAAGCAGTGAGTTCGCTTTCTGCTTCTTCACGTGCTTTTTGGAAGATGGATTCTTTTTCCTCTTCCATCTGCTGGACTTTTTCCGCTAGTTCTTTCTGCAGAGACTCTGCTTCTTTTCGAAGGATGATCGCCTGCTTTTCCTGTTCCTCTACAGACAGCTGCCTGTCCTGCAGTGACGCTATCATCTGCTCCATCTGCTGGCTGTCAGTGCTTACCTCTGCTTCAGCTGCTGTAATAATCTCATCACTTAAGCCCAGACGTTTGGAAATAGCAAAAGCATTGCTTCGTCCCGGTACGCCAATTAAAAGACGATAAGTCGGCCGGAGCGTGTTCACGTCAAACTCCACGCTTGCATTCATAACACCTTCCCGGTTATAGGCGTACCCTTTCAGCTCACTGTAGTGCGTCGTTGCAATAAGAGAGGCTCCTTTATTATAAACATAGTCCAGAATTGAAACAGCCAGCGCCGCTCCTTCCGTTGGATCTGTTCCGGCGCCTATCTCATCAAACAGCACGAGGCTTTGATGATCAATTTTTCCAAGAATATCTACAATATTGGTCATATGGGATGAAAAAGTACTTAAGTTCTGTTCAATCGATTGTTCATCCCCTATATCAGCATAAATAGATGCAAATACACCGGCCTCTGAATTCTCCTCTACCGGAAGAAACAATCCGGACTGGGCCATCAGCGTCAGCAGGCCTGCTGTTTTCAGCGTGACCGTCTTACCGCCCGTGTTTGGTCCTGTAATAACTAGCGAAGAAAAATCTCCTCCGAGTTCCACCGTAATTGGTACCACTTCCTCAGCCTCAATAAGTGGATGTCTCGCTTTCTTAAAACGAAAGTGGCCCTCACCGTTTACATTTGGCTCTGTTGCTTTTAAATCATGGGCGTAATACCCTTTTGCAAATATAAAATCCACATAGCCCAGCGTACGGGTATTCTCCAGCAGCTCTTCCCCGTTTTCCTCAATTTCTGCCGATAATTCACGGAGTATTTTTTCGATCTCGATTTTTTCTTTTCCACGGGCTTCCCGCAGTACATTGTTCATTGACACCACGGACTGCGGTTCAATAAACAAAGTGGCTCCCGAAGCTGACTGATCGTGGATAATGCCGCCGAAAGACCCCCGGTATTCCTGTTTAACGGGGATAACGTACCGATCGTTTCGAATAGTCACAATAGAATCTGACAACTTCTTCTGCTGATCCTGCGATTTTGTCAGCTGATCGAGCTTAGAGCGGATCGAAGCCTGCTGGCCTCTTATCTGCTGACGGATGCTGCGTAATGTCGGAGTTGCACTGTCCATTACTTCTCCATTATCATCAACAGATTGCTTGATAGAGCGCTCTACATCTGTCAGTACCGTAATCGAGCTCACGATTTCATCGAGTCCGGGAAGCTCAATCCCGTCCTCCACCATTTTGTCGATAAACGTTTTCACTCTTCTAGCAGCATAAATCGTATCTGCTATCTCCAGCAGTTCCCATGCGTTCAACACACCGCCGATCTGAGCTCTTTTAATGTGGGCAAACACATCTTTAATGCCGCCGAGAGGAGCCTGGCCTTTTAAACGGACGACCCGATGCGTTTCCTCCGTTATTTTCATCGCATGCTTTATTTCATCGACCGAAGACATCGGCTTCATTTGTTCAATTTCCGCTCTTCCTAATGAAGAACCAGCATGCTTTTTCAACTGATCTTTCATCTTATTGTACTCGAGCACCCGAAGGACTCTATCGTTCATTGTCATCTTCCTTTCTTATTGGAGCAGGCGCTTCTCTTTTTTCTGCTGCAGATAGTTCGTTAATTCCGCTGCTGTCAAGGTGTTTAACACCTGATCGGGACGGAGCATTGCTTTTCTGGCAATCCCTGTTCCTGTTTCCATGTCGTCCATCATTTTCGGGTTATGCGCATCAGTATTAACCGCAAGCGCCACTCCTGCTTCACCGGCTTTTTTCAGCCATTCCGCTGAAAGGTCGAGCCTGTTTGGATTAGCATTCATTTCAAGGGCTGTACCTGTTTCAGCCGCACGCTTTATCAACGCTGGAAGATCGACATCATAGCCTCTCCTTCTTCCTATTAAGCGGCCTGTAGGATGAGCTATCAGGTCGACATGCGGAGAGGTGAGTGCTGACTCAAATCGTTCCATAATCACAGATCTCTCCTGGGAAAAGGAGGAGTGGATCGAAGCAATGACCACATCCAGCTGCTCCAGAACGCTTTCATCAATATCTAGGACACCGTCCGGGCGTATATCCATTTCAATGCCTGCAAAAATATGCAGGTCCGTATATTTTTCATTTACTGTTTTTATTTCTTCTATCTGCCTGAGTATCCGATCTTCATCAAGACCGTGCGCGACCCTTAAAAATTTGGAATGATCGGTAATAGCTATCCATTCATATCCTCTTTTTCTCGCCTCTTCAGCCATCTCTTCGACAGACTGGGCTCCATCACTCCAGGTTGTATGCATATGCATGTCTCCACGGATATGGGAAAGCGTTACATCTTCCCTGGGGCTGCTGTACACATCCAGCTCGTCCTTCCCCGATCTTGCTTCAGGGGGAATATACTGAAGGCCAAAGTGATGGAAAAAAGCCGATTCATCTACAAACGTCTGCACATTTCCGCTTTCCACGTTTTCTATTCCATATTCACTGATCCGTTCTCCATTTGATTTAGCCAGCTGCCTCATCTTCACATTGTGATCTTTCGAGCCCGTAAAATGATGAAGCGTTGTGGCAAAAGCGTTATCTTCAATCATCCGCACATCTACCTGTACTGGGTACTCGTCTCCTTCCAGCTCCAGGGAAAGCTTCGTATCCCCATCTGCGATAACACTGGAAATACCCGGAAATGCTTTTATCTGTTCTTTCACGCGCCCCGGCTCATCTGTAGAAATAATATAGTCCATATCTTTCATCCGGTTTCTTCCAGTCTTCTTAAGCTGCCTGCACGGGCATAGCGGTGCATTCCTTCCACTGCGGCCAGCTTTTCTTCAAACACTTCTGCCATTTTCAACATCATCGGAATAGGAAGTCTTTCCGGTCTGTTCCCCATTTCTTCCAGCGCTTTCATTATTTTTTCTTCCGACTTAGCAGCAAAACCAGCCAGTTCGCGGATTTGTTTATCTTCACAGGCTTTCTTCAGGTCCGCCGCATTCGTAATACCCAATTCCTGATAGAGCTTTCCTATTTTCTTGCCTCCAAGTCCTGGAAGCTTAAGTAATGGAAGCAGCCCTTCCGGTATCTCCTCTTTGAGCGTCTGCAGAAGCTCTGAGTCGCCATTTTCTATCAGCTCATCAATTAAACCAGCTGTTCCTTTACCAATACCAGAGAGCTTGGAAACATCTTCTATATCATTAATAGACCGCTCATCGTTTTCGAGAGCCTGGGCAGCTTTTCGATATGCGGAAATCTTAAATGTATTTTCTCCTTTGATTTCCATATAAACAGCAATACGTTCCAAATGATTGATAATCTCTTTTTTATTCATTGATTTCCTCCATTAAAAGTAGAAAAAACTTCTCTTGAAGAGAAGCTTTTTCTTTTATTAACGACGTGCTGTTGGCACATTCTCTTTTAGTAACCCTGTACCCCAGATTCTGAAGCCACTGGGACAAGTAAGGCGTTTCGTAAATCATAAACTGGGCCAGACCTGACTGCGCTATCGCCTGCTGAATAGGATCTACCGGTACCAGTGAGAAAGCAACAAGCAGTATAAACAGCACTACGTATGTCTCCACCACTGCCAGCGCTCCTCCGAGCCATTTATTAAGCATGCTCACAAGAGGAACACTCGATATTACATTAAAGATAGAGCCCAGCATCTGCATTACTATTTTTGCAATAATAAACAGTGCGATAAATGCAATGGCGGAGTAAAAGAAGGTCTGCATGTCAAATGTTGCTGACAAAAACTGAACGTTCTGGCTGCCGGAATCCTGCAGGAATCCGGGATAAGGCACCCACTGTCTCAGCCAGGCTGCCGTGTCCTCGTAAAAATAAAACGCAATGACTAAGGCGAGCAGAAAACTCACCAAAGAAACGAACTGCAGGATAAATCCTTTTCTTAAGCCGGAAAAAAAACTAGCGGCCAGAAAAAGAAGAATCAGTATAGTTATAAGCATGTGTTATCTATCCTCATTTTCCTCTTGAATAGTCTGCTCGTTCTTGGACAGATCTTTCATTTTTAAATTTTCATCAACAAGATTTACTGCTGTTAATACAGCCAGTCTTGTCGTGTTCAGATAAGGATTTAGTGATTTATGTTCTTTCATTTTATCTGTCAGGGCTTTCGCTACTCTTCTGACGTGTTCGGGCGGGTCATCTCCAACAATTGTGTACTGCTGTCCATATATTGTCACCGTTGTTTTATATTTATCTTTTTCCTCAGCCATCGTTATGCCCCCTGATCTAAGCGAATCCTATTATTTATCATAACAGAATCACCAACCAATGAAAAATGTTTCCCACCTTCGGTTCGGCGGCTGACATTTCCGGCACAAGCGCATTATGTTTCCTTTCTCTGCAAAAAAACCGGCTCTTCCTATATACGGAAGAACCGGATAACCGTTTCTTATTGTTTTCTTAAATTTGCATGGAACGTTTTTTCTACATGATTCAGCACATTTTGATGAGCCTGCTGCATCTCTTCTTCTGCCAGCGTACGGTCTGGATCAAAATAGATAAGGGAGAATGCCAGAGATTTTTTCCCTGCTTCCATATGTTCTCCATCATACACATCAAATAAAGATACATGCTTTAAGAGCGGACTGCCTGTTTCTTCAATAGCTTTCTGCACTGCTCCTGCTTCCACTTCCGTGTCTACTACAAGCGCAATATCCCTTGTAATAGAAGGAAATCTTGGGATAGGCGTATAGGTGACCGGATCTTCTGTAGATTCAATCAGCTTGCCTATATGCAGTTCAAACACATACGTTTCTTTAATATCCCATTCTTTCTGTACTAGTGGATGAATTTGGCCAACGTACCCTACATACATATCCTGTGCATAGACATCTGCACTCCGGCCGGGATGCATATCCTTCATTGACGATCGGTCAAAACGAATGTCTCTGCCCCAGCCAAGTTTCAGCAGCAGATTTTCTACGATTCCTTTCACTGTGAAAAAGCTTGTCTCCTGCTTTGCGTTTCTCCAGCCCGCGTCGCTCCACTTTCCGGTAACAGCTCCAGCGGCATATTCAAATTCTTCCGGCTGTTCCGTCAGCGTTTCTTCTCTGCTTTGAAAAACAGAGCCCATTTCAAAAACAGCTGTATCGGCATTCTGGCGATTTTGATTGTATTGAATTACGTCAAGCAGATGCGGTATCAGACTTGCCCGCATCGTACTGCGTTCTTCACTCATCGGCATCGTTACTTTAATTGGGTGCCCGGGCCCGCCTGATAAAAACCGTTCGATCATCCGTGGTGATGTCAGCGAATAAGTGATCGCCTCATTAAGCCCAGCGCTTTCCAGAAAACGTCTTACCTTTCGTTTCTGCTTCTGGGCTTTTGTAAGAGCACCCGGTGTTAGCGCACCTGCCGGCAGCGTGGATGGAATTTCATCATATCCGTAAAGCCGTGCCACTTCTTCGGCCAGATCGGCTTCAATGAAAATATCCCATCTTCTTGACGGTATTTCTACATCGAACGTTCCGTTTGTTTCTTTATAAGCAAAGCCGAGCCTGTCAAAAACAGCGGCGACTTCTTTGCTGCTCAGTGAAAGACCGAGCATGCTGTGAAGCTTTTCAGTCCTGGTCTGCACGACTCTCGCAGAGCGGTCTCTGGAATCATGTACAGAGCCGCTTTTCTGAACTTCGCCGCCGGCCAGTTCCACTAGAAGGGCTGCAGCTCTGTCAGCCGCTTCATCTGCTCGTAAATGATCAATACCTTTTTCAAACCGGACGCTTGATTCACTGCGCAGTCCCATATCTTTCGATGCCTTTCTGACTAATGCCGGATCGAATACCGCTGTTTCCAAAAGGATGGTTGTCGTGTCATCCTGTACTTCTGAAAAGCTTCCACCCATAACGCCGGCAAGTGCCGTCGGCTCTTTCCCATTTGTAATAACCAGATACTCAGGCGACAGCTCGCGCTCCATTTCATCGAGCGTTGTCATTTTTTCGTTCACTTCCGCTCGCCGCACGACAATTTCCCGCGAGCCGAAACGATCGAGGTCAAACGCGTGAAGCGGCTGGCCGTACTCTATCAGAATGTAATTGGTAATATCAACCGCGTTGTTTATCGGACGAATCCCTGCAGCAATCAAGCGATTCTGCATCCAGACAGGAGAAGGTTTAATTTTAATATTACTGATCACCCTGGCATTGTAGTATGGTGCGTCTTCTGCGTTTTCCACCTGCACCGTCACCGCGGCTTCTGTCGTATTTTCATGTTCTTCGACTTGCGTATTCGGATGTTTTACTTTTCTGTCCAGTAAAGAAGCGACTTCATAAGCCGTTCCAAGCATACTCAGGCAGTCGGCTCTGTTTGGCGTAAGATCGAGTTCCAGAATAGTGTCCTGCAGCTGAAGAGCTTCCACTGCACTGCTTCCGGTTTCTACACCGTCCGGGAAAATATAAATGCCTTCGGCGAAATCCTTCGCGACAAGCTTCTGTTCGATGCCAAGCTCCTGCAGGGAGCAGATCATTCCTTCAGACGCCACCCCGCGAAGCTCTGTAGAAGAGATAGACACATTTCCAGGCAGAACGGCTCCCGGAAGAGCTACGGCCACTTTTGTTCCCGTCTCCACATTCGCAGCGCCGCAGACAATCTGGCTTTTCCCTGAACCCGTGTCTACCTGGCAGACATTAAGCTTATCTGCTTCCGGATGTTTTTCAATAGAAAGAATTTCACCTACAACGACCGACTCAATTTGTTCGGTTCTCTTATATACAGAATCTACTTCAATACCACCGCGGGTAAGACGTTCAGCTGTTTCCTCCGGGGTCACATCCCGTACATTCACATATTCATTCAGCCATTCATATGAAACTAACATCTAATCCCTCCTTATATCTGCTTCCACTGGTTTAAGAAACGCATGTCATTTGTGTAAAAATGACGAATATCATCAATACCGTATTTTAAAAGGGCAAATCGTTCTACACCCATTCCAAAAGCAAAGCCGCTGTATTCATTAGGATCAAATCCGCTCATTTCCAGTACTCTCGGATGAACCATCCCGGCCCCCAGCACTTCAATCCAGCCGCTCTGTTTACACATACGGCAGCCGCTTCCCCCGCAGATCCCGCAGGTTACGTCAACTTCTACGGAAGGCTCTGTAAAAGGAAAAAAGCTTGGGCGCAGGCGGATAGTACGCTCTTCGCCGAAGTATTTCTTCACAAATGCTTCCAATATCCCTTTCAGGTCACTCATTCGGATGTCTTTATCCACATACAGTCCTTCGATCTGCATGAACTGATGGGAGTGCGTCGCATCGTCATCATCCCGGCGGTACACTTTACCAGGGCAGATGATTTTCACAGGACCCTGTCCCTTGTGCTTTTCCATCGTACGTGCCTGAACAGGCGAGGTCTGCGTGCGCAGCAGTAGATCCTCTGTAATAAAAAATGAATCCTGCATGTCGCGTGCCGGGTGCTCTTTCGGAAGATTCAGCGCCTCAAAGTTATAGTAATCCGTTTCAATTTCCGGGCCTTCTGTAACAGCAAAGCCAAGCCCGGTAAAGATATCTTCAATTTCCTCAACAACTGCCGTCAGCGGATGCCTTGATCCTTGTTTTACCGCGTCACCTGGAAGTGTTACGTCAATCGTTTCTCCGGCAAGCTGCTTGTTTAATTCTTCTACTTCGAGGGATTTATTTTTTTCGTCCAGCTTTTCCTGAATCTCGCCCCGGACTTCGTTAGCGGCCTGGCCGACTTTAGGACGTTCTTCTGCCGAAAGCTTTCCCATTCCTCTTAACACTTCTGTAATCGGGCCTTTTTTCCCTAAGTATTTCACTCGAACCTTTTCGAGCTCTTTTTTATCCTCAGCCTCGTTTAACTCCTGCAGCGCTTCGCTTAAAAGCTCCTGTAATCGTTCAATCATTTTATTTCCTCCTGCCATATAGTCGCTCTTCGCGTGTTTTGGACAAATAAAAAAACCTTCCTCCCGGAAAGGGACGAAAGCTCGCGGTACCACCCTTGTTAATTCTGCCGCTGCCGGCAGAAATCACTTATACAGCGTAACGTGCTGCCAAACGGGATACCTTTTCGATTTCTCTACTCCGGTTCCGGCTCTGGATTGAATTCATCGGTTATTTGCACATGAGAATGCTCTCAGTCTAGGCATTCTTTCCCTGTATGGCAGCCAACAGACTACTTATTTCCTTCAATGCTTTTTATATGAATACAGTAAAGTATAGATAATAATGCTTTTGTTTGCAACCGTCCTGTTAATTTACTTTATGCAGGTAGTATAAAAGGATGCCCGTGGCGACCGAAACGTTTAACGATTCCGCTTTCCCATAGATTGGCACATAGATATTCTGGTCTGTTTTTTCAAGCAGCTTTTCATTTACGCCGGCTCCTTCGTTACCGATAAGCAGCGCAAATCCCGCCTGCGGTTCAATTGCAGTGTGTGTCGTTCCTCCCTGCAGAGAAGTTCCAAATACGGGAATGCTTTTATCGCGGCATCGTTTTATCCAGTCTTCCAGGTTCCCCTGAAGAACCGGCACATGAAAAAAAGACCCCTGAGTAGAACGGATAACTTTATCATTGTATACGTCTACCGTGCCTTCACTTAAAACAACAGCTTTGGCCCCTACCGCATCTGCGGTCCGGATCATCGTTCCGAGATTGCCGGGGTCCTGTACGTTATCGACCAGCACATAAATTTGATTTTCTTCCGGCTCAATCGCTTCTTCAGGGATCATTTGACAGAGTGCAATAATACCCGGAGGTGTGACGGTCTGGCTCATATCTTTCATCACTGTTTCTGTTACGAGAGTGACAGGGACCGTTTTTCGTTTTTCCTCCGGCGGAAGCAGTTCTTCCGCTATAACAAAAATATCAGTAATCAGGTTCCCGTAAACGAGAGCTTCCTCTACAAGATGCCTGCCTTCTATAACAAACAGCTTTTCTTTTTCACGTTTTTTTCGTTTTGTCAGCTGTTTAATTAATTTTACTGTTGGGTTCTTTGTAGAATCTATTTGTTTCAACAGGCTGCTCCCCTTTTGTACCAGCTTCTTTTATTCATCCTCTATCTTACCTTGAATCCAGTCGTTTTTACATAATTTATTTGTATTTTACTAAAAAAAAGCCCGCAAGAAGTTCCTGCGGACCAATGGTATTTCATTAATAATCAAAAACAATGGATTTTACTTTATCTTCATCCAGCTCTTTGCTGATTTCTACAAGCAGCTGGACCGCATATTCAAAATCATCACGGTGAAGAATTGCTGCATGGGTGTGAATATATCTAGTAGGGACCGTTATTGCAAGAGACGGCACTCCTTCTCCTGATAAATGAATCGATCCGGCGTCTGTACCGCCGCCGCTCATCGCGTCAAATTGGAAAGGAATCGAATGCTTATCGGCAATATCCGTTACAAAGTCGCGAAGGCCTTTGTGAGCAACCATAGAGTGGTCATAAATCAGTACCTGCGGACCTTTTCCAATTTTCGCCACAGCATCATTACTCGTTACTCCGGGTGTATCACCGGCAATGCCGACATCTACTGCAAAGCCGATATCCGGCTTTACTTTATTTGCAGCCGTTTTAGCTCCACGCAGGCCGACTTCTTCCTGAACAGCTCCAACGCCGTAAACTTCGTTCGGATGGTCAATTTTTTCGAGGCGCTTTAATACCTCTATAGCAATGGCGCAGCCAATCCGGTTATCCCATGCTTTTGCCATTAACAGCTTTTCATTATTCATCACTGTAAAGTCACAGATCGGAACGACAGAATCTCCCGGACGGACACCGAATGATTCTGCTTCTTCTCTGCTCGATGCGCCAATATCAATGAACATATCTTTGATTTCGACCGATTTTTTGCGCTGCTCCGGCGGAAGAATATGCGGCGGCTTGGATCCAATAATACCTGTAATGGTTCCTTTACGAGTCATAACAGTCACACGCTGGGCGAGCATAACCTGGCTCCACCAACCCCCGACCGTTTGAAACTTCAAAAATCCATTATCATCAATCGTAGTAATCATGAAGCCAATTTCATCAAGGTGTCCTGTAATCATTATACGGGGACCGCCTTTTTTACCTGTTTTCTTCGCAATCAGGCTGCCGAGATGATCGGTTGTAATCTCATCGGCGAAAGGCTCGATGTATTGTCTCATGACATCTCTTGGTTCTTTTTCATCTCCGGGAATTCCTTTTGCATCGGTTAAATCCTTAAGCATCTGAAGCGTTGGCTCTAGTTCAGCCATATTCATTCCCCCTCAAGTATGTAGTGTCTGCAACAGTCTTAGTATAAAAGGAAATCTTTCGATACTCAAACAATTTCTATTATCCCGGCATGTCTTTAGCTGTCAATATCCATTCTGCTGTCTTTGATGATTCGTTGCATTTTTCTCTTTATAGGCCTGAACCATTTCGTCTTTAGAAAAATTCAGCTTTTTCCCGAGCAGCAGATATTCTTGAAATAAATGAAGAAACGTGTCTTCCGATACGCGGCGGCTCAATTCTGCAGAAGCCTCATACACATCCTGAAAGTGCCGGGACAATGCAGAATCTTTAAGATCATTAATCTCAGGAATGTATTCCCACTGCTGATCAATACCCATTGATAATAAAAAGTGAATGCCGTCCACATATTCCTCCAGGATCACCTCGCGGCTTGAAGCCGGCTTCAGACTCCAGAACTTAAAACACCGTGTTTCGTTAGCGAGTTCTCCAAGCTCTACTTGAAAAGCGAGAAGTTTCTGCAGAAAAGTTTCTCTGCTTCTTTCCAGGCCGTGCGTTGCTAATATTTTCTCATCGAGCTCTCTTTGAATCGAATATAAGGAGTGCATTTTTACGCCTTCTTTCTTATTATTCTGGCTTCAGGTGAAACGTTCTTTCTATTCTATCGTATATTCTGGTAAGAATGAATGAAGAAACGTATAATATGACAAGAACAGTTTCTATGTTTCAATCACCTGCTCATTATCCCAAACTGTAATGCAAGGGAGGAAACACTATATGATGGCACTATTACTGCGCCTGCTGCTTCTCATCGCTTTAGTGATTATTGTATATACAGCTGTGCAGTATTTTAAGAACCCTAAACGCAAACTTGAGATGGCGCACAGCAAAAAGTATTTTTATTTTTTAGATGATATTAAAAACGTACGGAAGAATTTTCTTATTACGTATAAAGGAGTTATGTTCGAAGGTGAAAAATATTTAGGTTCTACTTCCACTTCTTTTGATGTCGTCTCCATCTCCATATGGGTGCTCGACCGTGAAGCTCTTCAGGGACTTCAGCGCAAAGACTTTGAGTTCATGGAAAAAGAAATTCATTCCAATTACCCGGAGGCAGAACTGATTTGGAAAAGTCCTATTAAGGAGTTTATTAATAAATCTGAACCATAACAGCCGCAGCCAGTTCAAAATGATAACAGGTCTTCTCTTTTATGAATTATCACATAAAAAGGACGTGCCCATGGGCCCGTCCTTTTTTGTTTATTATTTTAATTTAGCTTTTGCCTGATCGGCTAGTGCTGTGAAGGCTTTCTCATCATTTACTGCAAGATCAGCAAGCATCTTACGGTTCATGTGAATGTCAGCCTGCTTAAGGCCATGCATCAAACGGCTGTAAGATAGTCCGTTTAAACGGGCTGCAGCATTGATACGCGTGATCCAAAGCTTACGGAATTCACGCTTCCGCTGTCTGCGGTCCCGGTATGCATACTGAAGTGATTTCATTACCTGTTCCTGAGCCGTTTTAAATAAACGGTGTTTGGAACCATGATACCCCTTTGCAAGTTTTAAAACCTTTTTACGACGACGACGTGCCACATATCCGCCTTTTACTCTTGGCATCGTCCATCCCTCCTTTAATTTCTATTTATTATCGTTCAATTAATCGTTTGTTGTTTATGGAAGCATCTGCTGGATACGCTTTTGGTCTGATGGATGCACCAAGCCCTGTTTGCTCAATCTGCGTTTTTGCTTTTCAGATTTATTGCGGAACATATGGCTTGTATAAGCGTGTCCACGCTTTAGTTTACCAGAACCAGTTTTTTTGAAGCGCTTTGCAGCTCCTCTGTGAGTTTTCATTTTAGGCATGTTATTTCCTCCTTAGCATATGATAAAACGATAGGCATTACGCTTTTTCGTTTGTGTCTTTTTTATCCTTATCAGATACAGGCTTATCCTTTTCAGATGCAGGCTTATCCTTATCAGATACAGGTGCCAAAATGAGGAACATACTGCGGCCTTCCATCTTGGGCTTTGTTTCAATGGTGCTTACGTCTTCGCAGTCTTTAGCAAGACGGTCCAGCACTTTTTTACCGATATCAGAATGAGTGATCATTCTTCCACGGAAACGAATAGCTGCTTTGACTTTATCACCTTTATCCAGAAACTTTCTGGCATTGCGGAGCTTTGTATTGTAATCATGCTCTTCAATGTTAGGGCTCAGTCTGACTTCTTTAATGTTGATAATTTTTTGTTTCTTACGAGCTTCTTTGTCTTTCTTCTGCTGTTCGTAACGGAATTTTCCGTGATCCATAATACGACATACAGGAGGTTTTGCATTAGGAGCAACCAAAACCAAATCAAGATTCGCCTTTTGGGCTAATTCAAGTGCTTCAGACTTAGATTTCACACCAAGCTGATCGCCATTTGCATCAATTAACCGAACTTCACGTGCACGAATTCCATCATTAAGCTTAACGTCTTTACGAATAATGAGCCACCTCCGAATTTTTTTGAACCTTAGCACTTATGCGCAACTTTATGTCTGTCTGCCGATAAATCATCGGGCCCAGAGCACTCAAATGAGACAAGAGCATATAAAAAGGGTGCATGAACGTACCATGCACCCTGAAATCTGTCTCATAAATGGTTATATTGCTTTACCATAATACCTGTCAGCTGCGCTGGGCGCCGTTCAGGTGAGAAGCGGGTGCTTCTTCTTGCTTTGGTTTCGTTTTTGACACTAGGAAAGAATACCATATAGGCTAAACAGTGTCAACGTGTTCCAAAATAATTATTTTGTTATCTCCTCTGAGATTGAAGCGACAAAGGCACCAATTTTAGCTGTATGCGTGTCCTGGCTGCCGTAACTTCTTATATTGACTTCATCAGTGTCCTGCTCTTTATCTCCAAGTACGAGCGTATACGGGATTTTTTTCATTTGAGATTCGCGGATCTTGTATCCGAGCTTTTCCTCCCGTACATCAAGCTCCACCCTTACGCCGGTGCGGCGGAGTTCTTCCTGCACGCGTTCGGCGTATTCCATATGGGCATCCAGAGAGACTGGAATAATTTTCACCTGAACTGGAGAGAGCCATACCGGAAGGGCTCCTTTGTACTCTTCGAGAGAAGAAAAGCAACAAAGCGTTCCATCGTAGATACAATACCGCGGTGAATCACAACCGGACGATGATCTTCGCCGTCTTCCCCAACATATGTTAAGTCAAAACGCTCCGGCAGATGGAAATCAAGCTGTACGGTTGCCAGAGTCTCTTCTTTCCCAAGAGCGGTTCTCACCTGTACATCAAGTTTCGGTCCGTAAAAAGCAGCTTCTCCTTCCGCTTCTACATACTCCACCTGCATATCATCCATTGCTTCTTTCAGCATACTCTGGGCTTTTTCCCACATTGCATCGTTATCCACATACTTTTCTTTATCTTCCGGATCGCGGTAGGACAGACGGAAGTGGTAATCATTAATACCGAAATCATCATAAACTCTTTGAATCAGCTCCACTACCCGCTTAAATTCTCCGAGCAGCTGATCCGGCCTTGCAAAAATGTGTGCATCGTTGAGCGTCATCGCACGAACGCGCTGCAGGCCGGAAAGAGCTCCTGACTTTTCGTAGCGGTGCATTGTTCCAAGCTCTGCAATGCGCACCGGCAGATTCCGGTAGCTGTGCTGCTGCTGTTTGTACACCATCATATGATGCGGGCAGTTCATCGGGCGGATCACGAGAGTTTCGTTATTATCCATTTCCATCGGAGGAAACATATCATCCTGGTAATGATCCCAATGACCCGATGTTTTGTAGAGCTCCGAGCTTCCAAGAACAGGAGTATATACGTGATCGTATCCAAGCTTTTCTTCCAGATCTACAATATAACGCTCAATTGTACGGCGGATCGTCGAACCTTTAGGCAGCCACATTGGCAGCCCCTGGCCTACTTTTTGATTAAGTGCAAAAATATCGAGTTCTTTTCCTATCTTCCGATGATCACGCTCTTTTGCTTCTTCCAGCATTTTCAAATGCTCATCCAGTTCTGTCTGCTTTACAAAAGCCGTGCCATAGACCCTCTGCAGCATTTGGTTGTCGCTGTTTCCGCGCCAGTAGGCACCGGAAATACTCATCAGCTTGAATTTTTTCAGCTTGCTGGTGCTTGGCACATGCACCCCTCTGCACAAATCAACGAATTCTCCCTGTTCATACAAGGAAACTGTTTCGCCTTCGGGAATTGCTTCTAGCAGTTCGAGCTTCAGGTCGTCTCCAAGCTCTGTAAACAAAGCTCTGGCTTCTTCTCTGCTCACTTCTTTGCGGACAATCGGAAGATTTTCATCAATGATTTTTTTCATTTCTTTTTCAATGATAGGAAGATCTTCAGGCGTTAAAGCGTGAGCTAAATCCATATCATAATAAAAACCGTTTTCAATGACGGGACCTACACCGAATTTCGCATCCGGATGCAGCCGCTTTACGGCCTGTGCCAGAAGGTGAGCGGAGCTGTGACGGAGAATTCCCAGTCCTTCCGGCTGCTGATACGTAATAATTTCAATTGTTCCGCCCTGCTGAAGCGGTTCCTTTAAGTCGACAATCGTTCCATCCAATTTACCTGCCAGCGCCTGTTTTTTTAAACCCGGGCTGATCGATGAAGCAATTTCCTCAAATGAAGTACCAGATGGGAATTCTTTTGCTGCGCCATCCGGAAAGATAAATGTAAGCTGTTCTGCCATAATGCCATCTCCTTTTGTATTGTCTCTCGTCACTGGAAACACAAAAAAAACCGCCCCTTGTCATAAGGGGCGATTTTATCTCGCGGTTCCACCCTTGTTCCCGTTCTGCCTCGTGGGCAGAACCAGCTCAAGTCCGGGTAACGTCCGGGGGTCGTCAGCGGATACTTATTGTTCCCCGCTGCTGCTCCAAGGCGGTAAAAAGAATGTCTCTTAAAAAGCTCTCAGCATCTGCTTTTCTCTCTGTATAAGAGGACTGCTTCTTTTCATGTCCTTTTCTCTGCATCTCCATGTTTAACTGTTCATAATTATAATCACACTTTAAGCGGAATGCAACACTGTTTCATGTTTTAATTCTGCATCACAAAATCTTTTTCTGCTTTGGACTCGCCGTCAAAACGATGCAGTACATTATACTTTGTATCACGCTGAGCCGGGATTTTTCCTGCTTCGCGGATTAAGCGGAGCGTTTCGTTCGTATTGACCTTATGCGTTGTTCCCGCAGCTGATACGACGTTTTCTTCCATCATTGTGCTTCCAAAGTCGTTGCAGCCGTACTCAAGGGATTTCTTCCCTGTGACCGGCCCCATTGTTACCCAGGAAGACTGGAAGTTCGCAATATTGTCCAGGAAGAGCCTGGAAATAGCAACATTACGGAGATAGCCGTCCGCCGTAATAATTTCACCTTTCAGGTTGGTGTTATCCGGCTGAAACGTCCAGGAGATAAAGGCAAGAAAGCAGTCGGCTTCATCCTGCGCGTCACGGACTCTCTGAAGATGAAGGGCTCTTTCTTCGTTAGATTCCCCAAGTCCTATTACCATCGTAGCCGTTCCATGCATGCCTACTTTTTTAGCTGTTTTCATGCAGTCAATCCATTCTTTCCATGTGGATTTCAAACGGCTGACTTTCTTTCTTGTTTCTTCGGTCAAAATCTCCGCGCCGCCGCCGGGAAGAGAATCCAGACCGGCTTCGTGAAGCTCTGTAAGAACTTCTTCAAGCGTAAGGCCGGAGACCTCAACCATTTTATAAATTTCTGCCGGAGAGAAAGAATGCATCGTAATATCCGGAAACCTTTTTTTGATGTTTCTTAATAAGTCTGTATAGTAGCTGAACGGAAGATCCGGGTTTGTACCGCCCTGCATTAAAATTTCTGTTCCGTTCACATCGGAAGTTTCTTTGACTTTCTGAAAAATCTCTTCATCTGAAAGAACATAGCCTTCTGAAGACCCCGGTCTGCGGTAAAAGGCGCAGAATCTGCAGTATGTGTCACACAGGTTTGTATAGTTAACATTGCGCCCTACTACAAATGTTGTTACAGGCTCGGGATGCCATTCCTGCATCTTTTTGTTGGCTGCCGCACCCATTTTTTCAATTTCATCGCTCTCATACAAGCGGACAGCATCTTCCATCGTTAAGCGCTCCCCTTTTAGGGCACGGTCCAGAATAGAATCTATACTCATCGTAAAACCTCCATCATTAGTCAAGATATGCTGTGTATATCCAGCAGCATTATTTATCCTGTACACTGTCATATTCGATTACTATTTTATGGTATCATAATTTCCAGTCATTTTCCCAATACCCGCACTCAAAAAACAGTCTATTTTCTTTAAATAAGGCAGAAATGAAAACGGTCTTCCAACCAGGATCATTTAACTGCTTCGCTTGTTATCCCCGTCCACATGAACATCTTCCGTCAAATGTTTAATTCGTTCCATAATCCGGCTGGCTTTCATGTCTTCGGTGCCGCCGCGCTGGGAATAGGAAAGGTGGTTTTCCAATTCTTTATAGTTGTAGTTGGACGTATACAGAGTAGGAAGTTTTTCCATCATGCGGTACTGCAGAATAACTCCAAGCACATCATCCCGTATCCAGGCAGAGGTTGTTTCCGCCCCTATATCATCCAGAATAAGCACATCCACTTTTTTTATACTGTCAATTTTTTCCTGAGTGGTGCCGGTTGAAAGAGCTTCTTTCATTTCCCGGAAAAAATCCGGAGCGTAAACGATAATAGTCGATATATTCCGCTTTGCCAGCGCATTCGCCACGGCTCCCATAATAAAGGACTTCCCGACACCAAATTTCCCGTGAAAATAAAGTCCCTTCGCATTTTCGCCCGGCGCTGCCCCTTCTACAAATTCGATCGCCTTTCTGGCGGCTTCCGATCGGCTCGAGTTATCCAGTTCGATATCATCAAAAGTAGCTTCCACCACTTCCGTTGGGATATAAAGACTCTTTATCAGCCGGCGGTGTTTTACTCTTTCATCGTGCTGGATTTTTAAAGAACATTTATGGTAGGCCACGCTCCATTCCCTGCCGCTTCCAGTCAGTTCAGGCTGATAGCCCTGCATCATATTCGGGCATAACTCCAGTCCCGGACAGGCATCACAGTGGTCTCTTTCTCTTTTATACTCAAAAAGCTTCATCATATTGCGTTCTAAATCACCGTTTGTCAGGTCCGGATGCTTTGCTTTAAACTCCAGAATACGCGGGTCTTTTAAGACTTCATCCCGAAGCGTATTATACCTGCTGCGCCATTCTTTTTGGTTCATCCACTTGTCGAGGGATGATTTAATGGGATCCATTGAGTATCACCTCAGCTTTCCGATTTCTCTTTCCATTTTTTTAACCGCTCTTTAAACAGCTGTTTCTCTTCTTCCCATTTCGATACTTCCTCCGGCGTCTGCTCTACCTTGCTTACATGACCTGCCTTTTGTTCTTCCAGCCATTTCGGAACAGTACCCGGTTTTGGTGCAGAGGAACGACCAAACCTGGATCCATACTCTTTATTAGGAGCATGGT